>JAGQQZ010000767.1 GCA_020425915.1 Planctomycetota bacterium
TCGCGTCCTCGACGGACGGCTGGTCCACGAGCACGGGCTGGAAGCGCCGTTCGAGGGCCGCATCCTTCTCGACGTGCTGTCGATACTCGTCCAGCGTGGTCGCTCCGATGCAGTGGAGTTCACCGCGCGCGAGCATCGGCTTGAGCATGTTGCCCGCGTCCATCGCTCCTTCGGACTTGCCAGCACCGACGATGGTGTGCATCTCGTCGATGAACAGGATGATGCGTCCCTCGGCGCCGCGCACTTCGTCGAGCACGGCTTTGAGTCGCTCCTCGAACTCACCGCGATACTTCGCACCCGCGACGAGCGAACCCATGTCGAGCGCGAACACCGTGCGATCCTTCAGTCCCTCGGGGACGTCGCCGCGCACGATGCGCTGCGCGAGCCCCTCGACGATCGCGGTCTTGCCGACGCCCGGTTCCCCGATCAGCACGGGGTTGTTCTTGGTCTTGCGGCTGAGGATCCGGATGACCCGACGAATCTCTTCGTCACGGCCGATGATCGGGTCCAGCTTGCCGCTGCGGGCCGACTTGACGAGATCGACGCCGTATCGCTCGAGCGCCTCGTAGGTCGCTTCGGGGTTCGCGCTCTGGACCCGCTGGCTGCCGCGGACGTCCTGCAGGGCGTGGAGGAACTTCTCCTCGTCGAGGCCAGCCTGCTTCAGAACCTTCGCAGCCGCCGTGCTGCCATCGGCCAGCAACGCGAGGACGAGGTGCTCGACCGAGACGTACTCGTCCTTCATCTGCTTCGCGCGCTTCTCGGCGGCGACGAGGATGCGTGAGAGCGCCGGCGTCAGATAGATCTTGCCCGGCTCGATCCCCGGCCCCGTGATCTGCGGCATCTTCGCCAGCGCGGCTTCGAGGCCAGCGGTGACGACCTCGGCAGACACGCCGATCTTCCGCATCAGCCGGCCGATCAACCCTTCGTCCTGTTGGAGCAGGGCGATCATCAAGTGCTCGCAGTCCACCTGTTGGTGGTTGCGCTCGACGGCGATTTGCTGCGCGCGCGAAACGGCTTCCTGCGACTTCTGGGTCAGACGGTTCAGATCCATGTTGGCGTGCCTCCTCGAGGGCCCGGGATGGGCGGTCAGCGAAGTTCAATGCACAAGCTGTGCCAAGCGGGACACACAACTCAATTTGCTTATTTGCAGTGACTTAGAGCATTTTGACTGCATGCCGAATCTGCCACTTTGACATTTCTTGGTTTCCTCGAGCCAAAATGACGCATTCGAACCGTGTCTCGGTCCCCGCTTCGCCCGAGCCCACCCCCGAGGCTAACCTGCGGGCGATGATCGCTCCGAGCCTCGTCCTGGCCGGGTTGTTGTTGGCACAACAGCCCGCGACCGTTCCGGAGAGCACCGACTTCGAACGGACCTCGACGAACGCGGACGTCCACGCGTTTCTCGAGCAGCTCTCGCGAGCGCCGAACTCCACTCGTCTTCGCACCCATCGATTCGGCTTCACGGCGCTCGGCCGCGACCTCGATTGCGTCGTCGCGTCGCTCGATGCGAGCCGCACGCCGGCCGAGTTCCGGGCAGGCGCGCGGCTGCGCGCGCTGATCCTCGCCAACATCCACGGCGGGGAGGTCGAGGGCAAGGAAGCCGTACTCCGGCTGCTCCGAGAGATCGCGTACGGCGAGCACGAGGATCTCCTGCAGCGCGTCGACCTCCTGTTCGTGCCGGTGTTCAACGCCGACGGCAACGACGCGATCGATCCGAGCAACCGCCCGAGCCAGAACGGTCCGAACGGCGGCGTCGGTCAGCGACACAACGCACAGGACCTCGACCTGAATCGCGACTACATCAAGGCCGAGTCACCGGAGGTGCGCGCACAGCTCGCGTTGCTCCAGGCGTTCGACCCGCACCTCTACATGGACCTGCACACGACGAACGGGTCCGACCACGGCTACCAACTCACGTATGCTCCGGCCCTGAGCACGACGCTCGATCCGGAGCTCGACGCGTTCACGCACGACGAGTTCATGCCGTCGGTTCGCGCCGCGATGCTGGAACGCCATGCGATGCGAACGTTCGACTATGGCAACTTCTCCGACGGCGGCCAGGGCGAAGGCCATGCGAACGGCTGGTACACCTTCGACCACAAGCCCCGCCTCGGCTGGAACTACGTCGGTCTCCGTAATCGGATCAGCGTGTTGTCGGAGGCGTACAGCTATCTGCCGTTCTCGGAGCGCATCGCGGTCACGCACGCGTTCGTGCTCGAGACCATCCGAGCGCTCGTCGATCGAGAACGTCAGGCGCGCGAGATCTTCGCTCACGCGGACGAGCGCGTGCTACGACGCGATGCGCCCAGGCCGTCGATCGGCTTCGACAGCGAGTTCGCGCCCCCGCGGATCACGAACGTGCTGATCAGCGACGTGGCGCGGGTCGAGACCGAACACGGCGTCCGGCGCGTGGCTGGCCCCAGCTGGCGGGACAAGCCCGAGACACCGGTCTACGTTCGTTTCGAACCTCGCCGATCGATCCCGATGCCGAGCGCCTGGGCGATCGTCGGCGCGAACAGCCTGATCCGGCAGACACTGCTGCTGCACGGAATCGAAGTTCATCGCCTGTCCGAACCGACGGATGTCGAGGCCGAGTGCTTCTGGCCGACGTCCGTGGCCAAGCCTCGCCTCCGATTCCAGGGACATCGGATGTTGCGTATCCGCGGAGAGATCGCGAAGTCGCGCCGCGAACTCCCTGCGGGCACGTTGATCGTCTCCGGTCACCAGCGCCTTGCCCGACTGGCCGCGATGTTGCTCGACCCCCACAGCGAGGACTCGCTCGCGGTCTGGAACTTCTTCGACGACGCGATTCGCGTCGTCGATGAGATCGATCCGGACGCACCACTCGCGTTCCCGATCCTCCGACTCGGCCGCACACCGAACGCAACGCGACGCTGCGATCTCGACCAGGAGCATCTCGTCAATCCCAACCTGCTGTCGCCACGCCCGCCCGAGGGTGATGTGCTCATCGTCTCCATCCACTGCACGGACCCCGGACTGCGTGTCGATGGACCGTTCGAGCGCGCGGCGCGCTGGCAAGGACGCAAGGTCCGCTACCGCTTCGGAGCGAACGAGTACGACGACACGACTGCGCTCGAGAGAGCAATCCGCCAGGCGCGTCCTGACACTGACGCCGTCGTCATCGTCCCGGACGCCCGCGTCGTGGACCGCGAGATCCTCCTGGTGGCCGAGTCGCTTCGACGTTGTGGCGTCGAACATCTGCACCTCGACGTGTCGAAGCACGAATGAGGAGTCGACTCCAGCGCGTCGGCGAGCTGCTCGTCGCCCGGCGCCTGCCGATCCTCGCGATCTTCGTGGTCGCGTTCGCCGCGTGCTTGGTGGCGGTGCCGAATACCCACTTCGACATGTCCTTGACCCCCCTGCTGCGGGCCGACGAGGCGCTCGCCGAGGAGTGGGGAACCGAGGACGTCCAGCTGACACCCGAGCGCGACGGTGCGCCTGGCGCGCTCCTGACGCTGGACTGGAGTCGTCCCGTGCGTGTCGAAGACCTCGCCTGGCTCGGCGAGCTCGCCGACCACGGCCTTCGGATCCTCCGCGGATTCGACGACGCCTGGGTCATCGATCACCGCAGCGGCAAGCCGGTACCGCGGCGATTCCTCGAAATCGTCGGTGACCGCTCGCTGACCGAAGCCGCTCACGATCACCCCCCGATCGACGGCGCGCTGGTTTCGGAGGACGGAACGGCCGTCGCACTCATCGTCGCCGAAACCGACCGCTCGCGCGCCGCCGTCGTACTGGATTCCATCGTCCCGGAACACGTCACATGGCGCCTGATCAGCGCCGGCGCCGCCAACGACGCGCGGCGCGACTACATGATCGCGGACGTCCAACGGACCCTGACGATCGAAGCGATCTTGTTCGGCTTGCTGTTACCACTGCTGTTCCGATCGGTTCGCAGCGTCGTGATCCCGCTCGGCGTCGTCATGATCGCGACGGCGATGAGCTTCGGCAGCCTGACGCTGCTCGGCCGGTCGTTCACGATCCTCGACTGCGCGGTGCCCGGTCTGATCGTCGTGATCGGGTTGTCGGACGCCGTACACATGCTGCACCGATTCGAGGAGGCACTCGGCCGCGGGCTCGAGCGACGCCGAGCCGTCGTCGACATGATCGCGAGTGTCGGGTGGGCCTGCATCCTGACCTCCATCACGACGGCGATCGGATTTCTGTCGCTGATCGTGTCGGATCACGCCGCCGTTCGGGAGTTCGGGTTCAAGTCGGCGTACGCGGTCATGGCGACACTCGCCACAACCTTGACGCTGATTCCGATCGCGTTGTCGTGGTGGCCAGCGCAACGGCCGGCGCCCCCACGCGTTCCAGGGATCGGTGGATTCGACTACCGCTACCCTCGCACGATCCTGGTCGTGACCGCCCTCGTGGTCGCGTGGTCGAGCATCGGAGCGACGCGCAACCATGTGGACGCCCAATGGCTCGAAGAGCTGCCACCGGACGACCCGATCGTCACTGACCTCCAGTGGTTCGATGCGCACTTCCGCGGATTCTCGCGGGTGGAGTTCACCGTGCAGGGAGCCTTCGACCAGCCGGCAACCGTGCGGGCACTCGAGGCTCTGGGGGGGCGCATCGTCGCGTCGGAACCCGACGTTCGATTCTGCGAGACCTTCGTGGACTGGCTACGCGAGATCCTGGGGAGGCCGCACGGCGAACTCGACGACAACGAGATCCGCTCTTCGATCGCTCTGCTGCGTCTGGCCGGCGACAGGTTCCCGAGCCATCGAATCAGCCGCGAATTCGACCGCGCGCGCTTCGTCTTGACGACCGCGAACCTGGGGATGCACCGCTACTTCGAGCTCGGTCGACTCGCCACCCGGTACTCCGAGGGACTGTCGCCCAGACTCGAGCCGCATCTCAGCGGTGACATTCGCGTCGCGCACGAGAGCGTCCGACTGATCGCGACGACGATGCTCGAGAGCTTCCTGATCTCGCTGATCTCGATCACGCTGCTGATCGGAATCCTCTACCGATCAGCTCGGGTCGCGTTGATCTCGATCGTGCCGAATGCACTCCCCGTGCTCCTCGCGCTCGGACTGACCGGTTGGCTCGGCATTCCGATTCGCATCGGACTCGTCATGCTGTTCAGCCTCGGACTCGGGCTCGCGGTCGACGACTCGATCCACGTCTTGACGCGGTTCGGCCAGGAGCGGCCGTACCACTCGTCGGCGCGCGATGCGCTGCAGAAGACGCTGCGCTCGTCCGGCGGCGCCTTGATCATCACCAGTCTGATCCTCGGGCTCGGCGCGCTCTGCCATCTACCCTCGGATCTTCGCTCGCTGCAGGACGTCGGCGTGATCGTCGGAGCGATCGTGTTCTCCGCGCTCATCGCCGATCTCTACCTGCTTCCGCTGCTGCTCGAGTGGTTCGACCCTCATCCCGAGCAGCAGCTGGGTCCTGGGCCGGACGCTACGAATCCGACTGACGAACCCCGTCGACGAACACCGGAGCCGACGTGACGGTCGGCATCGCTCCGACGGCCGGATCCGTCCAGTCGTCGCTCGGCGCCGTGAGCGTGACGTCGAGATCGAAGCCTTCCGACGCGATGACGGCGTTCGGACTGCCGACCTCGTTCATCTCCTGCTCGCCCTCGAGCTGCTTGATCTTGTAGGTGCTGTTGCCGACCGTGATCAGCGTTCCGCTCGGGATGTTGAAACCCGGTCGCCAACGATTGTCGGTCTGATTCTCCACGAACGGTACGCCGTGAAGATCGGTACCGGTCCACTCGAGCGTGAACGACTTGTTGTGGTATGTCGTGTTCGCCGGCTCGTCGTGCGTGTAGGGCAGACGCAATGGCTCGTCGAACGCAACGAAGTCGCCCTCCGAATCCTTGATGGTCCGCAGTTGGTTCCAGCTGTTCGCGCCGGTGTTCCATCGATACGTCGTGGTCGCGTTGCCCATCTCGTTCAGGTTCGCGAGCGCCGTCGCGAACAGCGGTCCGCACTGGAACCCCCATTGGCCCGGTCCTCCCGAGACGGTGACGCCGTTCGCGAGCGTCACGGACTGCGCGCTCAACGTCAGGAGCAACGACGTCTTGTCGAACACGTAGGTCTTGACGTCCCCGATCCCGGTCGCGTCCGCGAAGTAAGGCGTCTCGCTACTGACGAAGTTCGCCTGATTCTGGGTAATGTTGGACTTCAGGCAGCCCATGTACCCGTACAGGGTCAGGTTGCCGCCGGCGAGTTCCGCCGAGTCGCCGGTGATCGTCGAATCCGTCCAGA
>JAGQQZ010000071.1 GCA_020425915.1 Planctomycetota bacterium
ATCAACGTGCGATCGGTGTTCGGATTGCTCCCGATCGAAGCCGACGCGATCGCACGCGCGCTCGGCACCGATGGTCACGAGCGAATCTTCCTGGGCAGCTCGTTGACCGATCGCGAGTGCCGCGAACTCATCTACGTCGCGAGCGATCACGAACCGAGCGGTCTCGTCGCCGCGTTGCTGCCCGGCCCGATCGAGACTTCGGCCGCGGCGTACTGCCCGCCCGACACACTCGTGTTCGCGACCGGTCACTTCGACGGGCATCGGGTCGAGAACTCCGTTCGAGAATTCCTCACCGCATTGCCGACGGAGGCTCGTCGTGAGGTGGTCGAAGAGGTGGGGCGTGAACTGCGGCACGCACCACCCGCGATGGCCGAATTCGCCAAGCGACTCTCAGGACTCCAGGCCCTCGCGACCATCGCGGTCCCGATCCCGGGTCCGACCCACTTGATCCCGCACCCTCTCGTCGTGCTCGAGACGCCCGACGCTGCCGGATTCGTCGCCGGGCTCGCAGAGGACTTGCAGCTCGACTCGCAGGACTTCCGCGGCACGACCGTGCACTTCAAGCGCCTCGATGCGGAGATTCAGGTGACGCCGTCGATCTGCGTCCACGACGGCCGCGTCCTCGCGTCGTCCGACGTCCTGACGTTGAAGGCCGCGCTCGTGCGCAAGTCCGGTGAGAAGCCGAGTCTCGCCGACGTCGACGGGCAGGGAGCCGCCGCCGAATCGAGCGGCGGCGTGCTGGCTTGGGTCCGATCCCGCGTCGCGATCGAACACTACTGGCCGATGCTGCACGCGTTCGCGAGCGGCGTCGCCGCGGAACACGAGGAACTCGAACTCGGGGCGATCCCGGAGGCCGACGAAGTCGTCGCCGCGACTCCCGACATCCGGTTGATCGCGTCGCGTCACGCGCACGGGCTGGACGTCTGGTCGGAATCTCCGATCGGCACGGCGACATGGCTCGCGTTCGCGGGCGACTTCCTCGATCGCCTGCTCACGATGGACGTCCCGAAGACGGACTGACTCAGTCGATCCAGCCGCGGATCCGGCCGAACACCGCGTCCGCGGCGTCGGGCGACAGCAGCGCCCGGTGCCCGAACGGGACGACGACCTCTTCGACGCCATCGAGTCGGCCCCGTTCGAGACTCACGGCGCCGTCGCCCGCGCCGTCGACGATCTCGTCGAGATCGTCGAACCAACCGCGCAACTTCTCGCGGTACACGCGATGGCACTCGGGTAGCAATTCGTCTCGCAGCGCATCGCGCGCTGCCCCGCTCATGACGCCCCGGTCGCCGAGGATCAGGTGGTACTCGACCGCCTCGTTGCGCCGACGCTTCGCGAGTTCGGTCAGCAGTGCGGATTCCGGCCACAGGTCCCAGCCAGCCTCACCGAGTCCGTCGAGGAACGTCGACATGAGTTTCGGCCGCTCGCCGAGGTCGCGCAGGAACTCGGCGACGTCGATCGTGGATCGCAGACGCGCGAGCCGCGAACCCTGGTTCGGCGTCCCGAGCATGATCAGCGTATCGACGTTGCCGGGATCGAGCCCCGGCGTCTCGAGCATGTAGCGGCACACCAGTCCGCCCATGCTGTGACCGATCAACACGACACGCCGTTCGGGGTCGCGCTCACGCAACGCGCGAAGGTGCGTGGACAACTCGCGTGCGATCCGATCGACGGCCTCGTCGTTCGCGTAGCCGAACGTGCCGCTCCGCACTGGCGGATCCGCGTTCGCGAGGTAGGCTCGCAACGCGTCGAACGTCGCTGGCCGCGAGTCGACCCCGTGGACGCAGACCACGCAGGACTCGTCGGCGCGGAGGTCGTCCGGAACGGTGAGCTCGTACTTCCGAGCGAGGACGTCCTCACCGACGAGCGAACCCACCCATCGCGCGAAGCGCCGCTTGGCTTCGTGCCGCAGCACGCGAAGCTCGGTGTCGTCGATCCTCAACACCAGTCCGCCTCCGCTCGGAGCCCAATCGAGGTCGATCGCATCCCCGAGCGCGCGATCGATCGCGAACACGGTGGCGATGCCGGTCGCCCCCTCGATCGGCAGCTGGACGTCGGGGAAGTCGATCGCCGAGCCGTCGAACCCGTAGGCGTCGAGAACGGTGCGCGCGAGTCCGAGGACGCTGAGCTTGCCGTCGCGCAGTGGGACTTCGATGTCCTGCGTCGATTGGGCCTCGAGTCCGGCGCAAACGACGGTCAGGAGCAGTGCCGGGAGACGGGACATGGCCCCAGAGTGGCCGGGAACCGACCGCTGCTCGTCGCGGCTCACCGGGAAAGGCCCCCGAGCCGGACGGCCCGGGAGCCCCGCGCCCGACGAGTGATCGAGTCGACTAGTCGTCGCTCGGCGCGTCGTCGTCGCGACGCAATTCGAGTTCGCGCGCGTCACGCTCGAGTTCGAGCGCCTCCTCACGGTCGTCCGCGAGTTCGGCAAGTTGACGGTCGACCTTCTTGACCTGCGACGCCTTGCCCTTCTCGTCGCAACGGGCGCGTTGCGCCTGCAGTTCGGTCTCGCGCTGGTCGAGGGCATCGAACGTGTTCAGCACCTTCTCGAGCTGCTTGATAGCCTGATCAGGACTCTGCTTGTACGCCTTCGAGAGGACCGACGTGATCTTCTTCCAGGTGACCTTGTGGCTCGTCGTACCGAGCAGTTCGACTCGGTACTTGCCGTCCCACGTCGCGAGGATCATGTGGGCGGGATTCCGGCCGTCGAACAGTTTGCGGTAGATCGACTCCTCGATGTTCTTCTCTTCGAGCTTGATGCAGTGGAACCACTGGCTCGCGAGTTGGAACCGCTCGCTCTTGATCGCAGCCTGGAACAGATCGAAGACCTGCTTGTCCTTCTTCTCGTCGACGGGTCGGATGATCAGCAGCGGGCGCGGGTCGGAACCTCGCAGCTCACCGATCATCTCCTCGGCCGACAACGCCTGCTCCTGATAGAGCCGGGTCTGTCGCCAGTCGATGTTCAAACGGGACTTGCTCGTCTCATGCCGTGCCCAACTGGCACCGCCGCGCGCGCCTCCTCCGCCACCGCCGGAGAAGCCGCCGCCGCCGCCACATCACTGCGGGGCGGCGAACGCAGGAGCACCGGTGAACGCCATCGCGAGAGCGAGCGCACCGGCCTTGAGTTTCTGGTTCACCATGGTCGTTTCTTTCGGCTCGGAGAGCCGGAATCTGCCTGGGCTGGCAGCAGGAGGTTACTCCGAGGCTATCGGCAGGGGAAGCAGGGCTTCCGGAGACGGATCGGACTACCGAAAATGCACCGTCGCCCCCGACGCATCGAGCTCGAATTCCTGGACCGAATCGCGTCCGTCGACGCTGTGCGTCGCGCGGTAGCGGCCGAGCGGCAGCCAGGCCTCGAAGTCCGCTCGCGAAGCCGTCGCGACGCTTCCCGACTCGAGGTTCTCGACGACGACCTCACCGCCGGTCGGCATCTGGAGGGAGAGGCGCCCGTATCGCTCGGCTCGCACTTCGATCTCCGCAGTCCGCCCCGCGACGACCTCCACGCCCGGCGAGTCGAACGAATAGCTCGCGTCCACCGCGCGCACGGTCACGACGTAACTGCCCTCGGCGAGATGCAGCAGACGGAAGTGCGAACGTCCGATCTTCCGAACGCTCAGCGGCACGGGTTCGAGGCCGTTCCCATCGCGACGGAAGCAGTCGATCCAGTTGAGATCGACGGCATGCGGCTCGTAGCCGACGATCGACACGTCGATCTGACCACCCGCGACCCACGGGAACACGTCGACGAACTCGCGAGTCGCGAGGTCGACGCAGATGTCGTCCGACAGCAGCAAGGTGGAACCATCGGACACCCGCACGTCCAGCAACTGGCCCGCACCCTCGGTCGCGGGAGACGCGACGATGTCGAACTCCACCTGACCCTGCAGCGGGACGCTGACGCGACCCGTGCGACCGTCCTCCGGCATCAGCGTCGCGCTCGCGAAACCGACGACCGGGTATGGCAAGTGCACGCGGACCCCCACCCAGTCGGGATCGGGTGCGGGGACCGATTCCACCTCGACCGCGGCGGGCAGAGCACTCGACTCGTCGACCGGCACGACGACGCGCTGGCTCGAACTGGCGTCGAAGCTCGCCCAGTCCGATCGGGTCGGACCCGCCTCGGGCACGGTCGCCGGGGCACCTCGGAGTTCGGAGTCGATCGGCGCCGAGTCGTCGGATGAACCGAGCGACCAGACCGCCAGTGCGGCGGCCGCCAGCCAACCGCCTGCGATCAGCGCGTGTCGACGAACCATCACGACGGGATCGTACGCGACTGGCGCGGTTCCGTGTGGCGTGTACGACGAGGGAATCGCTCCGTCGCGAGGATCCGGGCGCTGTCTGCGAGGCTCGCGAGCGCTCGGGATCGAAGGCAAGACGTGAGGGCTCCCCCCGTTTGCCCCGTCACCTTCGCGTCGGTCGCCCTGCGGGCGAGCGACCGACGCGAAGGTGA
>JAGQQZ010000072.1 GCA_020425915.1 Planctomycetota bacterium
CAATCCGCTCGACACGTTCATGCCGGCCGGCTGCACGATCTTCGATCGCGTCTAGTACCTGACGCCCGCCGACCACATCAGCGTGCTGACGAGTTGCCACAATGCGTTCGCTGGGAATGGCCAGGATGGCTATGTGGTCGTGTCGGCCGAGGACCCGTCGCTCGCGATGGGCAACGCCTGGTCGCACAGCTACCTGATCGGTAGCGAGATCGTGATGTCGGGCCTCGGCGTGACCTACATGGTCAACGCCTACTCGGTGACCACCGACCGCCCGGAGCACCAACCCACGACGAACGGCCAGCCGCCGTTCCATCTCGACTTCAACGGTGGGGACTACAAGCTGCTTCCGGACTACCTGATGTCGGACTTCGTCGGCGTCGCCAACTCGCAACTCGCGCTGATCAACTTCACCGGTGGCGCGAACATCGAGAACACACTGCATTTCGAGGTCTACAACGACAACGAGCTGCCGCTGTCGGCGACGCTCCGCTTCCGCTGCTGGTTCGACTGCCCGCTGTCGAGCGTCAGCCCGCTGTTCACCGAGGCGAACCTCGACAACTTCCCGAACGATCCGCAGGAACTCGACCTCACCTGCGACGGCCAGGGCGATGTCGAGACCGGTTGGTTCCTCATCCGCAGCTCCGGTACCTGGTTCCCGGGCGGTCAGTCGCACAGCCCGGACGGCGCGATCATCGGTTCGATCACGGCCGGCCACGCGTCGGTCCGTGGCGGCCACCTCCTGTGGGAGAGCGACACGCGGCAGATCAACGCGGCGTTCCGTCTTCCCTGATCCGTCCTGATCGGACGAGATCCCGTACGTCGTTGCACGAGGGTCCGTGTGTCTGCACGGGCCCTCGTCCCGCCGCACCGTCGTGACTCGCGATCCCCGGGCATGTCACGTCCGTCAGCGCGCCATCCCTCGCCTAGGACCATTTTCGGGGCGAGAGGCGACTTTTTTCCGGTTGCTCGATTGCGGTGTGCAGCACGTGAGTCGGTGTGCCACGGCGGTTCGGTCCGGGCGTGACCGTGTCCTGATCCGCCGTTGCGATCGCAGGTTCGGATCCGCGATCGGTGGGCGCGCGTGTTCGTCACCGGCGCGTTCCATCACGGTCGTGCGAACGACCAATTCTCACGACCCGCAACAGCGCGTTGCGGGTGCGCAATCGCGTGTCCACGCGGGGCTGGTCCGAAACCCTTCGTTCTGCTTTCGTGCCTCGCGAGGACGCTCCGGTGCACTCGTGTGCACCCTCAACTCGTCGCGAGTCGTTCTCCCTTTTCAATTCAATCCAAGTTCTCAGATCCCATGAAGGCTCTTACCTGCCTGGCCACCGCGGCACTCGCGGTCGCCTCGCTCGCTCCCGAAGTTCTCGCCGATGGCCGGAAGCCGGGCAGCGTTCTCATCTTCCCGGTCCACCGTTCCGGTGGCGTGTGGTTCACGATTCTCAACGTCAGCAACACCTCGACGGCGCCGTCGACCCCGATCAGCTTCGGCGGTGGCACGAACGCGCACTTCGAGTACGTGAACGTCCAGGCGAACCCGAACGCGGCGGTCAACCCGCTCGACAAGTTCATGCCGGTCGGCTGCACGATCTTCGACCGCGTCGAGTACCTGACGCCTGCCGACCACATCAGCGTCCTGACGACCTGCCACAATGCGTTCGGCGGTCCCGGCCAGGAAGGCTACGTCGTCGTGTCGGCCGAGGACCCGTCGCTCGCGATGGGCAACGCCTGGTCGCACAACTACCTGATCGGCAGCGAGATCGTCATGTCGGGCCTCGGCGTGACCTACATGCTGAACGCGTTCCCGATCGCGGCGAACGCTGGGGAGCACACCCCGACGGTGGCCGGCGGCGCGCCGTTCCACCTCGCGTTCGACGGTGGCAACTACGAGCAACTGCCGGACTACCTGATGACCGACTTCATCGGTGCCGCCAACTCGCAGCTCGCGCTGATCAACCTGACCGGTGGCCCCGGCATCGAGAACACGCTGTTCTTCGAGGTCTACAACGACAACGAGCTGCCGCTGTCGGCGACGCTGCGCTTCCGCTGCTGGTTCGACTGCCCGCTGTCGAGCGTCAGCCCGCTGTTCACCGAGGCGAACCTCGACAACTTCCCGAACGACCCGCAGGAACTGGACATCGACTGCGACGGCACGGGTGACCTCGAGACCGGTTGGTTCCGCGTGCGCAGCACCGGCACCTGGTTCGCGGGTGGCCAGCAGCACAGCAATGACGGCGCCATCCTCGGTTCGATCACGGCCGGCCACGCGTCGGTCCGCGGCGGCCACCTCCTGTGGGAGAGTGACGCGCTGCAGGGCAACGGCACGTTCCGCCTGCCCTGATCCGAGCTGATCGGATTCGACGCTCCGGCGTCGACTCACGAGGGTCACTGCTCCGGCAGTGGCCCTCGTCTCGTTCGGAGCCACTCGCGTCGCTTGTTGCCCGACCGGCGCGGCCCTAGCCTACCGCGGGTGACGGGGAGCGACGGTTCGACCGCAGTCGTGAGTGCGGCGAACCCGACCTCATCGCAACGACATGTCGACAGTCCTGCGTACCGACGAATTCCTGACCGCTGCGGGTCCGATCCTGGACGCGCGCAGCCCGGCCGAGTTCGACCGCGGGCACGTGCCCGGCGCGGTCTCGTTCCCGTTGTTCAGCGACGACGAGCGGGCCCGGGTCGGTCGCTGCTACAAGCAGGACGGGCCGGACCGTGCCGTCGAACTCGGCTTCGAGTTCGCCGGACCGAAGTGTGCGGAGTTCGTCCGTCGCGGCCGAGAGCTGGCGGTCGACGGCGCTGTGCGGCTGCACTGTTGGCGGGGCGGAATGCGCAGCCAGAGCA
>JAGQQZ010000073.1 GCA_020425915.1 Planctomycetota bacterium
AGGCGATGCCTCGCGACGAGGGAGGCGATGGACTCGGACCGCGATCCGGTTGGGAAGGTCGTGTCATCGACGACTTCCGTGTCGTCCGCCGAATCGGATCGGGTGGGATGGCGACCGTGTACGAGGCGATCCAGACTTCGCTCGATCGTCACGTCGCACTCAAGGTCCTGCCGAGTTTCATGGGCCTCTCCGAACACGCCGTCGACACGTTCCGGCGCGAGGCGCTCGCACTCGGGCGGCAGCAGCACCCCGGCATCGTCTCGATCTTCCGCGTCGGCGAGTCGAACGGACTGCACTACATCGCGCAACAACTCGTGGGCGACGGACACTCGTTGGCGGACGAACTCGAACAGCGGCGCGAACGGAGGTTGCCGCCACACGAACCGCGCAGGACGGTCGCTTGGATCATCGACGTCGCGGACGCGCTGCAACACGCGCACGGATCCGGGGTCGTCCACCGCGATCTCAAGCCGTCGAACATCCTGCTCGCCGAGAACGGCCACCCGATGGTCTCGGACTTCGGTCTGGCCCGCATCGGCCAGGCACTCGCGAACGAGGACTCGTTCGTCGGGACCCCGTCGTACGCCGCCCCGGAGCAAGACGCAGGCTCCGTCGTCGATCATCGCGCGGACATCTTCTCCCTCGGAGTGACGCTCTACGAACTGACGACGCTGACGAATCCGTTCGACGGCGAATCCGTCGAGGAGATCCGCCGAGCCGTGGCGACGCTCGCCCCCCCCACGCTGGACCGTCTCAATCCGAGCGCACCGGCGGGTCTCGCCCAGGTCTGCGCTCGCGCGATGGAGAAGGACCCGATGCGGCGCTACCAGTCGATGGCCGAGTTCGCCCTCGATCTTCGCGAGATCCTGCAAGGCGAGCCATCGATCGCGATCGAGCCACCGAGATCCCGACTGGGTCGATGGCTCGATCGAGCCCTCCAATCGGTCTGTCGACTGACGGCCGCGAGCCGTAGCCGGCGGAGTTCCTCCGCCTTCCTCGAGAGTTGGGTGCAGTCGACGATGCGAGAACGAGGCGGTACCGACCGCGCGGCAGACGCGAGAGACCTGTACATGCTCGCGATCGCCCAGCACGCCGCGCGACTGCCGGAGTGGCGGACGACGCGCGATTCCGCCGACGAAGCCTGGGAAACCTGCGTCGTTCGCGCCGATTCGCTGGCGCAGCTGCGATCCTACGTCGCGAGTCTTCGCTGAAGCCGACGGGGCGTTTTCGAGTCCCGCGTCCCCAATCTCGACGGACGTGCCTTCGGTGTCATGGGAAGCGAAACCCCGATTCCGTCTGCTTCAGCCATTCGACAGCCATGAAGACCCTCACGTTCGCCGCGCTCGTCGCGAGCGCGTGCACGCTCTCGGTCGCCACCGCCCAAGAGGGTGAGGGCGGCCTGCTCTATTCGACGCTGCATCACGAGCAAACGAGTCAGTGCCCGACCCCGCCGATGATCCAAGCCGTCAACCAGGTCACGGACGAGGAGTTGCAGTACGTGTCTCCGGACCCGAGCGGACTCGCCTACACCTCGAAGGCGTGGGCGACGCAGAACAACTACTGCGAGCTGCTCGGCGACATCGACGGCGACGGCAACTACTGGGAGGACCCACTGTTCGCCAATTTCGGCGTCGGCCAGATCGATGCCGCGCTCGCGCCGCGTGACGAGACCGGCCGACCGTGCCCCGTGAACATGCACACCGTGTTCATCTCGGTGCGCAGTCGCTTCGGCCCGCCGATCGCGACCGCCGGCGATGTGTTCCGCATCCTGCCGGGAGGCACGATCGAGACGTTCGTCACGGAGGGACAGATCGTGAGCGCGCTCGGCTTCGCCATCGGCACGCCGATCAACGTGGATGCGATCACGGTCACGTTCGATCCGCAGGCGGCGGGGATCTACTTCTCGATCGAGCGCAACGTCGCGCCCTACCAGGATGGCGACATCATCCACGTCCCGTCGACCGCGATCACCTGGGGCGTCAGCCCGTTCGACGGCTGCGCGGTCGTGCAGTCGATCGCCGCGAACTCGGCGTTCGTGCTGATCTCGGAAGCGACCGTCGACGGATTCTGCTTCAACTCGCAGGTCGCGGATTGCTACGGCGACCCGATCAACACGATCGGAGACGTCGACGGCCTCACCTGGAACACGATCGACTCCTCGATCTGGTTCACCGGCGAGGACCTCGTCGGCTGCAGCGTCCTGTCGACCTCGGGTGGCGGCCAGATCGCGGTCCTCAACACCCGACCCCTCGGGTCGTTGGTTCCGACCGCGACGCTCGGACTCGAGGTGGGCCTCGACCCGACCTGCGGCAGCCTGAACGCGCTGGCCCTGGTCGGCATCGACGAGTGCGCCTTCGTCACGGACACACTCACGCCAGCGCTCGTGCCACCCGGCCCCGGTGGCAACATCTGGATCGAGGCCGCCGGGATCCCGCCGATCTTCCTCGGATTCCTGCTGTCACCGACCAACGACGTGGTCGGCCCGTTCGCCGCCGACCTCGC
>JAGQQZ010000074.1 GCA_020425915.1 Planctomycetota bacterium
CAACGTCCGCATCGTCGACGCCTCGATCCGCGAGTTGCTGCCCGCTTCGCTCGCCCGAGCCGACGAACCGAGTTGACCCGTTCCGGCTCCGCCCCGCATCATGAGCGCGTGTCGAGTCCCGTCCAGGTTTGCCGTTTCCGTTCGCCGCTCGTGCTGGCGTTCGTCGCGCTGCCCGCGGCGTACGCTTGGTTCGTGATCGGCTGGCGCGTGGTCCTCGGGAGCAAGCTGGTCGAGTTCTCGGAGCTGGTGCGTGCCCATGGCGTCGCGTTCATGCCGATCCTGCCGGAGTGGCCGCTCGAGATCGTGTGGACGTTCTTCGTGGCGTTCGGCGTCATGGTGCCCGTCGTCGCCTGGACTCGAGTCGCGTCGGTCGCCGTCGGTGCAGGCCAGATTCGGATCGCGCCGTCGCTCGGGCGGGGAGTGACGATCCCGAGCGGCGACGTCTCCTCTTGGAGCTTGCGGGGAGAGCGTCTCGAGATCCGAGTTGCGAATCGGCGGCCCGTGCGCCTGGGCGGCGGTCGCGTCGACGACGTCGCCGCGGCGCTCGAATCGATGCGACGTCGAGACGTGCGAATCGCCGATTGATCGAGCCGGTCCCGTGGCTGTGCGCGTAGGGCACCGCATGAGCATGCGAGAACTGCAGCTCCTGGACTTCGATCTGTGGCTTCCACGGAGTCTGACGATAGTTTGGCGTCTGCTCGCGTTCTGCGTCGGTTTCACGGTCCTGGGCGTCCTGCTCGTCACGTGACGCGGCTTGTCCGATCGACGTCACCGACGCCCGTTCCCGGACTTACGGCCGGGCGGTGCCTCCGACCCCGCGGAGGTCGGGACCGTCGCCGACCCGTGAATCCTCGGCGTAGCGGCAGCGCGGACTTGTCTCGCAGCACGTGAGCGCCTACGACCCTGTCCGTGTCCAAGGTCGAACCCATTCACTGTCGCCCCGCCGCCTTCGACTTGATGGCCGCGCAGTCGATTCGATTGGCGCGTTCCGAAGCGCTGCTCGGTGGGGCGGTCGCGATCGCTCAGCACGAGATGCCCGAAGTGGAGCCTGCACGAGAGTCGCAACGAATCGACGAGATCGTCGCTGACATCCGTGGTCGGTTCCGCAGCGATTCGCCGCATGCGATCCTGGCTCACGCGCACCACGTCCTGTTCGACGAGATGCGTCTGCAGGGAGCGATCGGTGACGAAGAGCCGCTCGACTACTACCTCCCTGCCGTGCTCGATCGGCGGCGCGGTGCCCCGGTCGTGCTGGTCATGCTCTACAAGCTGGTCTTGGATCGGCTCGGCGTGCCCGTGCACGGCCTCGACATCCCGGGACGCTTCATGGCTGGCATCGAGCTCGACGATTCGGTGATGTTCGTCGACGTGGCCGTTCGCGGCCGGGTCGTCTCGATGCGCGAACTCGTGCAGTTCATGCTGAAGGAGTCAGGTCGGTCGTCGTTGTCTGGGAAGAACCCCCTGCCGATCGCATCGCATCGCGAGTGGTTGCAGCGGCTGTTGCGCAACCTGATGGGCGTGTTCGGCACGCGGAACCGTCCGACCGACGTCGCCGCGATGGTCGAGCTGAAGGGCCTGCTCGACGAGTAGGGCCGGGTTCAGAATCCGAACTCGACGCCGAGCACGTAGCCCTCGAGCTTCAGGTCGGCGTCGTACTTCCACGGGTTCTCGATCCCGCTGACGGGCATCTCGATCCAGCGATAGCCGCCGAAGATCCGGAGGTCCTGGTCTTCGAGCTGGTAGCCGACGTAGACGGAGTAGTCCGACATCGATCCGTCGAAGTCGCCGCCGAACGTCGTGGCCGTGTAGGCGTAGTCGCCGGTCACCGAGAACGGACCGTGGTCCACGCGTGCGCGAGCCAGCGCATACGGGACTCCATCGTCCGTGAACGTCGCGATCTGGTTCATGTCGGTGCCGTCCTCGACGACGGAGATCTTGCCGTCGCGATGCGTCAGCTTGGCGCCGACGCCGAGTCGGAGCATCCAGTCGCTGTCGCTCTCGTACTCGTAGACCTGCCCGACGTAGCTGATCTGAAACTGCTCGAGGGTGAACTTGGACGTCACGATCGTGCCCGCATCGAGTTCGCCGAAGTCCTGCGACAGGGTGCCCCGATCGGTGGTGTCCATGTCGATGTTCAGGTATCCGAACTCGAGGCCGGAGAAGCCGTCGCCGTAGGCGAGCACTCCGCCGTAGTCGTCGTCGCGCTTGGTCTGACCGAATTCGTTGACGGGGATCGCAGGGTTGTCGCTCGCCGGCAGCGTGTTCATCGGCGCGGACTGCATGGCGATCTCTCCGCGCAGTCGCATCAGGTGATACTGCGGTCGAACCGTGAGCGTCGGGAAGTCCAGTCCCGGGAGCGAGGAACAGCCGGCGGCGCAGAGCGCGAGCGCCGAGACGATCGATGCACGGATCACGACCCAGTGTCTATCACGTTTCCCTGGCCGGGGCCACGCTGCCGTGGAATCCGGAAACCGGTTCGGCATGATGGCCGCCCTCTACATGGAAGCCTTTCTCGAGCGCGACTTCCTCGCCTACGAATCCCACCGCCAGGACGACTCCGAGTACAACGCGCTGCGACTCAGCGTCCGCCGCAAGCTCAAGTCGATCGCCGACGAGTGCGTCAAACGAGCGAAGGCTCTCGGCGTCGCGCTCGACAGCCAGGCCGGCCTGCATCACCCGTACAGCTTCAACAACTTCCGAGTGCGCGAACAGCGGGCGTACTGCTGCCGATCGAAACGTGAACGATCCAAGTTGGCGAAGTTCTTCGGCGAGGCCCTCGGCAAGGATGCCGAGACGCACTACATCCAGACGGTGATCGAGGTGAGCCTCGACGACCAAGTCGTCGAGGCGGCGCTGCGAATCCATCCTCAGGCGTGGTGGGACGGAGAGCACCTCAAGAAGCGGGTTGCCACGCCGGACGGGATGGCGGCCTGGTGCGCGGCGTTGAAGTCACTCCCGGCCGGTTTCGTGCTACGGATGCACGACTGGAAGAAGAACTACTGGGCCGCCTCGGCGAACCCCCAGGAGATGCGCGAGTATTTCGAGTCGTACACTCCGGGCAACCACTGGCTGCACCTGGTCCGCGAACTCCCGCGTGAGGACGCGTTGGAGATGGGGGACGCGGCAGCCGAGTGGCTGGTCGAGTCGATGCTGACCCTCTTGCCGGTCTACCAGATGATCCTGTGGGAGCCGTAGGCTCCCGACGTCACTGGATCGTGTGCGCGACGGTCTCGACTTCGCTCCAGAGTCGCAGCGTATTGCCCGACCAGATCTTCGCGATCTCGTCTTCGGTGTAGCCCCGGCGCACGAGTTCGAGGGTGACGTTGAAGGTCTCGTCGGCGCGGTTCCATCCGTCGATCCCGCCGCCCCCGTCGAAGTCGCTGGCGATCGCGACGTGATCGATACCGATCGTCTTCACGACGTGGTCGATGTGGTCGACGAAGTCGGACACGTTGGCAGCCGGATAGTGAGCGAGGATCTGTCGGTAGCGTGCGTGTGCCTCGGAGTCGAGGTCGCCGTTCGCGTACGCGCCGCGCAGGCCCCACTGGCTGCGCATGCCGAGGTCGTCGGCGAGCTTCTGGAACTCCGCGTTCCGCGCGCGCTGATCCTTGACGAAGTCGTCGAGCGCGACGCACTGGACGACACCGCCGTTCTCCGCGAGTGCGCGAAGCGTCTCGTCGTCGAGGTTACGCGTGTGGTCACAGATCGCGCGGGCGCCGGAGTGCGACGCGATGACGGGCGCGCGCGAGCATTCGATGACATCCAAGGCGGTCTGCTTCGAAGCGTGAGAGATGTCGACCATGATCCCGACGCGGTTCATCTCCGCGACCGCGGCGCGGCCCAATTCGGTCAGCCCGCCGTGGAGCGGCTCGGGCGGAGTGTGCGAGTCGCCGAGTTGGTTGTGGTCGTTGTGGGTGATCGACATGTAGCGGGCGCCACGTTCCCAGAACTCGCGGATGTTGCCGAGGTCGTCACCCATCGGTGATCCGTTCTCGATCCCGATGCAGCACACGAGCTTGCCGCTCGCATGGATGCGTCGCACGTCGTCCGGTGTGCGGGCCAGTTCGACGTACTCGGGGAAGCGTCCGCACATCCGCTCGATCGCACGGAACTTGAGATCCGCCGCGCGCTTGGCGGCGCGGAACCCGCGCGGGCTCAGGTCGTCGGTCTGGTCGACGTAGACGATGAAGAACGCGCAGTCGTAGTGGCCGCGACGGGCCTTGGGGAAGTCGACCTGGTTCGAGCCGTCGAACGTCGGATCGGCGCGACGTCGATAGGCCTCGATCTCGCTCGGGTCCGACGACGAGCAACGCGTCGCGAGTGCATCGTCGATGTCCTTGTGCGTGTCGAGTGTCAGGACTCGCTCGTGGATCTCGCGAGCGCGATCCTCGAGCGGGACGGCGCAACCGCAGAGCAGGAGCGAGAGGATCAGCGGATAGGTGCGCATGGGTTCAGTTGGTCGCGTAGTTCGCCTTGACCCACTCGGCCCAAAGTTCGTCGATCGTGAGCGGTGTCAGCCCGTAGGCCTCGCGCAACGCGATTCGCGTCGCCTCGATGAGATTGCTGTCGTCGGCGATGTAGGTCTTCGGGTCGACACGGCCCTTCACGCCCTTCATGAACTGCGAGAACTTGTCCTTGCCGAGACTGAGCAGATAGTCCCAGCGCGACCAACACGCGACGTGGTCGTCGAAGTTGATCTGGCCGTAGTCGCGCCACGTGTAGGTCTCGGCGAACGGAGAGAACTTGTTGCTGGCGATGATCTTTCGGGTCTCGACTTCCCACTTCCACGTGTTCTTCATGTCGGCGGGAGAGCCCTCGGTCGCGTTGAACGTGTTCCAGCGCGGCGAGATCTGCCGTTCGAACCAGTGTGCGAGACCCTCGCGGATCCACACCGGAGTCTCGTACGAGTAGTGTCGGTAGCCGTCGATGAAGTTGTGGGTCAGGTTGAACACGACGTTCGCGTGCAGCGCCGTGTCGTGCTTGAGCCGACCCTTCTCCATGTCCGTCGCGATCCCGTAGATCAGGCTGCCGGGCACCTTGAAGTTCCAGCGCTGTCCGTATTCGGTATCGCGGCCCGTGTAGGTCTTCAGGTAGTCGTTCATCGACTCGGCCGACTCGGACATCAGCAGCAGGTACTTGCCCTCCTGGCCGAGGTAGGGGCCTTGGCCCATGTACGGCCCTTGGCCGATCATCACCTTCTCGCCGAGCTTGGGGAAATCCTCGTCCTTCACCCCGAGCCAGTCGGAGAACAGCGCGTAGTGTTCCTCGGCTCGCTGCGCGAACAGGTGAAGCCGCAGCCACGGGTCGAGGACACGCGGCTTGACCTTGATCTTCTTGTCGTCGCCGAGTCGGGCCTGCAGTCGGCCGAGTTCCTCACGGAGCTTCTTCTTGACCGTGGGGTCGGTCGGCACGGACCACTTCGGCAGCATCGAACCGATCCGGAAGTGAGGGGTCTCGACCCACAGGATCTTCTCGTACGAGAGGTGCTTCTCGATCTCGTCGGTCGTGACGATCTTGCTACCGCGCTGACCGAACTCGAACGGCCCGAACGAGACGTAGCCGAGCATCGCCAGCTTCTTGGGGTCGTTCTTGGTGTAGGGATCGACCTTCCAGCGTGGCAGCTTCTCGTCTTTCTGGGCCTGTGACGCGGTGCAGAGCGCGAGCGCACAGACAGCCGCCGTGATTCCGTGGCGCACGGACATCAGACCCGCTCCTTCCACTTCTTGGCGTGATCGATCGCTTGGAACGCCGACAAGTTCTCGAGCGGTTTGTCACCGTCGACGATCACGCGGAGCGCGTTGATCGCTCCTCGCTTGATCCGGTGCGAGGAGGCGTCGAGATAGGTCTTGAGCATCATCGCGTGAGTCTTGGGGCAGAGGCTCCGCATGAGCCGCAACGCCGTGACCACGTGATCCTCATCCGCGCTGCGCAGGTCCTTGGCGAGCAGCTTCGCCTGCTCCGGTCCGCGTTGCGGTGACAGCAGCTCGTCGACGATGGGCGCGACCTCTCGCCAATCGGACTGGCATCGCGAGAAGACCGTGTCGAAGTGGCTGAAGTCGCCGATCGAGGCCAGTCCGAGGCTCGCGTCGAATCTGACGATCTCGTCCTCCGACTCGAGCTGCGACTCGAGTGTGGGTTTCAGCTCGGGAAGACGAAACCGTGCGAGGCGCCGCGTCGTGTAGCGCTGCACGGCCGGCTTGTCCTTCTTCAGCCACTTGACGACCAGCGGAGCGTGTTCGGGCAGGAGGACGTGGTCCAATACTTCACCCGCTCGGATCTGTACGTCCTCGTCCTGCCCTTCGATCGCGCGGAGCAGCGCGAGTGCGCACCCGGCGCCGAGCTGTGCGAGTCCCGACTTGGCCTCGTCCACGACTTCCGTGTCCTCGTCGGCGAGCTTCCGGATCAGCAGCTTCGCTTGGGACGCCTCCTTCGACGAGAGCGTCGGCCACTTCGGCGGCTTCGCGGGCTTGGAGGTCTGCGCCGACACGAGGTTCGTCAGCAACAGTACGGCGATCGTCAGCGTCTTGGCGGGGTCAGCCATTGGGGAAGCAGTTCCTCGATGTCGGGTTGGACGAAGGTGATGTTCTCTCGAGCGCTCTGTTGGGCCGATTCGTACCAGTGGTCGTACGTTGCGAGATCCGACGTGTGGAAAGGCACGATCACCAGGTCGACGACATCGTAGGCCGTGGACACTCCGCGGTGCAGGTCGCGCACGGCTACCAGAACATAACCGCGTTCGGTCTCGATGGGTTCACTCACCGCGCCGACGTGCTCCTCCTCGAAGGCG
>JAGQQZ010000075.1 GCA_020425915.1 Planctomycetota bacterium
AGTTCGTCGGGACCGCGGGTGCCGTCCATCGCGCGGAGCAGCCGGGCCTCCTGCGGGCTCATCCGAACCGTGCGTCCGCTGTCCGGGTCGTAGACGTGGACGCGACGGAGTGGATCTCCGGACTGCTCGCGGAAGCACAGGCCGGGCCGGATCCGCGGTCCGTTCATCGTTCCCCGGAGTCGTCAGAGCCGACGGCTTCCAGCAATGCACCCCGCGCGGCTTCGACGTCGGCGCGTGCGTGCAACCACTTCGATCCGGCGACCAGAGCGTCCATCTTCGCCTTGCGGTAGGCGAGTCCCTCGCGCATGCCGGCCTCGAGCTGGCGGGCGAACTCGCGTTCGCGTTGCGCGGCCGAATCCGCAGCCGTGCGGGCGGTCTCGGCGATCGCGAGGGCCTCCGCGAGCCTGGCGTGCGCGCGGACGATCTGCAGCACGATCGTCATGGTCACCACGTTCCGGTCGGCCTCGGCGTGCTCGAGTCGCGCTTCGGCAACGTCCTGGCCCCGACCCAGCAGCGTGCTCCAGAGATCGACGTTGACTCGCGCCGCGAGTCGCGACCACGAGTCGTAGAGCAGGAACGGATTGTCGTCGTAGTCGTACGACGCGAGCAGTTCGACGTTCGGGAACCGCTTGAGCCATTCGCGCTCGATCTCGAGGCGAGCCTGCTCGACCGTCGCGTCCGCCTCTACCAGATCGGGGTGATGTGCGAGCGCGAGCTCGACGAGTTCGGCGATCGGTGGGAGCGTCGGAGGCGCCGACGCGGGATCATCGGCCACGTCGAACGTCGCGGTCGGGTCGATCCCCATGACCGCGGCCAGTTCGCTGCGCGCCTCGTCCAGGATGCGGGCATTCTGAGTCGCGAGTTCGCGCTTCGACGCGACGAGTTCGCGGGCTTCGGCTTCCTCCGCCGCAGTCGCGAGGTCCGACTCACGCTGGCGTCGAAGTGCGTCGAGGCGGGCGATCGACTCCGCGACGGCCGATTCGAGCAATCCCTGCGCAGCGGTCGCGGCGCGGGTCCTGGCGTAGGCAGCGCGGACGGTCGTGACGAGTCGCTGGGCGACGCGGCGTTCGGTGGCCTCGAGTGCCTCCGTGCCGAGCGACGCCTGCATCTTCGAGTAGCAGGCGAGTCCGAAATCGAGCGGCGACCAGGCCAGCTCGGCGGTGAGGTAGATGTTCTCCTTCGGTGTCCCGGTCGCGAACGCGTCGCGGATGCCGCCACCTCCGAACAAGTACTCGCTGCGACTGTAGGGGCGACGACTCCGCCAGCTCGCGGTGCCTCGCAACGCGAGATCGGGGAATTGCCCCTGCTCCTCGAGTCCGAGCTGTGCGCGTGCGATCGCGGTGTCGAAGCAGGCGAGTTGGAGGTCGAGGTTGTTGGCGAGCGCGGCCCGCTCGCATTCCTGGAGCGTGAGCGGGGCTCCGTCGCGGAGGAGGTCACGGGTTCGTTCGGTGACGCCCGCGCGGTACGACTCGGCGGCCCGTTCGCGCTCTTGCGCCAGGTCGGGGTACGAGCAACCGAACGCCAGCAGGAGGGTGGTGGACCGCGCAGCAGATCCGAACCAGCTCATCGCAGGGTTCCGTAGACGACTTCTCCGGGTGTTCCGGGGCGCAGTCGGAGCGACTCGTTGTCGAGTTCGAACTCCACCTTGACGGCGTTCGCGCCGGGGTTGACCTCGGTGCCGATGGAGGCGCAGTCGCACGGGACGGCGGTTCCGTCCGGCGCGCGGAACTCGGCCGCGTCGCCGACCGCGAGGTCTCCGAGTTCGTCGAGCGGGACCTGCACGACTGCGAGCAGGCGATCCTGCTGCATGACCTCGCAGATCGTCTCGAACGCGCGAACGCCCTGTCCGGCGAGCTTGCGGCGGGCGACGAAGACACCGTCGCGGACCGCGCGAACCTCGTGCGCTCGGAGTCTCCACTCGGTGCGATGCAGCCGGATCTCGGCCTCGCGCTCGTGCGTCGTCGCGACTTCGAGCTTGCTCCGCGCGCGGTCGACCTCGATCCGGCGGACGGATTCGGAGTCGAGCATCGTCTCGAGCGCGGCGAGTTCGACGACGGCGCGTTCCCGCTCCGACGTCGCGGCCAGTAGCTGTTGGCGCGCGAGGTCGCGCTCGAACGTCGCATCCGACGAGTCGAGTTCGACCAGCACGTCCCCGGCGTTGACGAGGTCTCCGGGTTTGACGCGATAGCGCAGCACGACGCCGTCGACCTGGGTCGCGAGCGGAGTGCGCTCCGCCGGGATCAGCGTCGCACGGTAGTGACGCGGGGGATCCGTCGAACCGTCGCCAGCGCGCACGACGGTCCAGGTGCACGCCAGGCCGAGCGCGGTCAGCCACAGGGCCGGACGTGCCAAGCGACCGCGCCGAACTCGGCGGGTCGTGCGGAATGCCATCGATCTCCTCATGCCTCGTGCTTCTCCGATGGCATCGGCCGAATCGGCACGCCGGCTTGAGGACCGCGGTGCCATCGGGGGATCCGGGACGGGAATGGGTGCCGCGCGGGGGCGAATTCGACCGATAGAGGGACTCGGGGAGGAAGTGAATGGCCAGCGTTTTCCGGACCGATCCGCAGCTCGACCTACTCGAACCACGGATCGCGTTCGACGTCACGATCAGCATCAACGCCGGGATCACGGTGCTGGTGGACACGAACGGCGACCTGATCCCCGACCAGGCGCTCCAGGTCCTCGACGGTTCGATCGACCTCGTCGTCGCCGACAGCGCGGTCTGGAACCCCATCTCGTTCCTGCTGTCCCTGACCGGCGGTCTGGCCGACCTCAACAACCTGTTGATCACGGGTTCCGGCACCGGCGGGGCCGACATCAACGCCTCGTTCACCGACCTCTCGTGCCTCGAGATCGGGCTCGGCGAGACCATCGAGTCGGCCAACTTCGGCGTCACCGTCGGACTGTTCGGCCCATCGACCGGAGGCACGATCGAGAGCGTCTGTGGCAGCGGCACGCTCGGCGACCTGACGACGACCGGAGACCTGAACTCGATCGACGTCGGTTCGCTGACCGGCACGATCCAGATCGATGCGCTGAGCCAGCGTGGGACCGACACCGACGTCTCGCTGACGATCACCGAGGGCGGTACGACGTGGTCGTTCGGCGCCGAGAACGGCACTTCGCTCGGGCTGACCTACGACAGCACGACGGACGCGCTCGTCGTGTTCGACAACGACACCGCGTCGAACGACCTGACCGTCGTCGATTCCGGCGGCCTCGTCGACAGCCTCGAGATCGACGCGGGGGTCACGTCCTCGATCGGTGACGTCTCGGTGACGGGTGACCTCGACGGGTTCACGGCAGCCGACGGGGACTACGGCACGGTTCGCGTGACGGCAGCCGATGGCCCGTTGGTCATCGACGACCGCTCGAACAGCGTGACGGTCGACCCGAGCGCGGCCACGGATCTGAGCTACACCGGTTCGAGCGACACGCTCGTCGTCCATGAATTCGTCGACGGCGGAGACCTGACGATCGGGGACGCGTCCGGGTTGATCGACTCCCTGTCGGTGGACAGCCAGGTCGGTCGCGCGCTGGACACGATCCACGTCACCGGTGACCTCGACGCGTTCACGTCCGCGGCGAGCGACTTCACGACGCTCGAGGTCACGAGTCTCACCGGCCCGCTCTCGCTCGGCGATGGGGTCGACACGGCGACCATCGCGATCTCGGGCACGGCGCAGATCACGTTCGCGTCGGCCGGGGAGGTCCTGGGCATCACCGACTTCATCGACGGCAGCACGGTCTCGATCACCGACGCCGCCGGTCTCGTGTCGGCGCTCTCGGTCGCTCCGCAGATCGGCAAGTCGCTCGGCGCGGTCCAGGTGACCGGTGACCTCGATGCCTTCGTGGGGGCGATCGACGACTACGCGACCCTCCGCGTCACGGCGCTCGACGGTCCGTTGACGATCTCGGACGGCGTCGGCACCGTCACGCTCGACGCGTCGAGTGCCGTCGACGTCACCTACGACGTCGCGTTGCAGTCGCTCGTGCTCAGCGACTACGTCGACGGGGCTTCGATCACGATCACGGATGCGAGCGGCATGCTCGATTCGGTCATCGTCTCGTCGCAGGTCGGCAAGGCGCTCGGTGCGATCGATGTCGCCGGGAACCTGACTTCGTTCAAGGGAGCGGACGGAGACTTCACGTCCTTGCGTGTGCAGTCGTTGGTCGGTGCGCTGACGCTGAGTGATGGAGTGAACAGTGTGGTCGTCACGGCTTCGGGCGTGACCGACCTGACGTACACGGGCACGAGCGACACGCTGGCGATCGCGGACTTCGCCGACGGCGCGACGCTGTCGATCGCCGATGCGAACGACCTGCTCGACGTGCTGACGGTCGCGACCCAGGTCGGCAAATCGCTCGGTGCGATCGATGTCGCCGGCGACTTGACGTCGTTCACCGCGGCCGATGTCGACTACGCGTCGCTGCGCGTGCAGTCGCTGGTCGGCGCGCTGACGCTGAGCGATGGCGTGAACAGCGTCGTCGTGACCGCGTCGGGTCTGACCGACCTGACGTACACGGGGACGAGCGACACGCTCGCAGTGGCGGACTTCGCCGACG
>JAGQQZ010000076.1 GCA_020425915.1 Planctomycetota bacterium
CTCGGCCGCCGCGTTGAGCGCGGTCCGACCTCAGACCCGAAACAGCGTGCGCGCGTTGGCCGTCGTTCGCTCGGCGGCGGCTTCGAACTCGATGCCGCGGACCTCGGCGAGTTTCGTCAGGGTCTCGACGACCAACGCGGGTTCGTTGCGTTTGCCGCGACGGCTCTGCGGTGGGAGGAACGGCGCATCGGTCTCGACCAACATGCGGTCGGCGGGTACGGCCGCCGCGGCAGCGCGCAGCTCGTCGGACTTCTTGTAGGTCAACGGGCCGGCGAACGAGAGGTAGAACCCGAGTTCGAGGGCGCGTTCCGCATCGGCCGGGCCGCCGGAGAAGCAGTGCATCACGCCGCGGACGCCGGGGAATCGACGCAGCACCTCGAACGTGCGATCGAACGCGTCGCGGCAGTGCACGATCACCGGCTTGTCGATCTCGACGGCGAGCTCCAGGTGCCGTTCGAACGCCTCGATCTGTTGCTCCGGAGTCGTGTGGTCGCGGAAGAAGTCGAGTCCGGTTTCCCCGACTGCCGTGCACGCGGTGCTGCGGCACAGTCGCTCGAGTTCTCCCCACTCCGCGTCGATCTTTCCGCAGTCGTTCGGATGCAGGCCGGCCGACGAGAACACTCCGTCGAGCTGCGAGGCACGGGCGCGGGCACGAAGTGATGATGCGAGGTCGATTCCGACGTCGAGCAGCAGTTCGACCCCGGCGTCGCGTGCGCGTGCGACGTCCGGTGCGCCGTCGTTCGGATCGTCGTAGCCGAGATGGCAGTGCGTGTCGAAGATCAGCGTCTCAGTCTCCGCTGCGCAGCCGCTTGATCAGGTCCTGCAGCTTCGAGCGAACCGTCGGCTGCTGTTGCTCGAGCAGCGCGGTCTCGAAGAACTCGCACGCGTCCTCGCCCTCGATCTTCGCGATCGCGTCGAGGCAGGTGTTCTTGAAGATCGGCTCGGGAAAGCCGAACGGCGGTGTGTAGAACAGGCTCTTGATCCGCTCGAGTGCCGGCTTCGAGCGGAGTTCGCCGAGATGCTTGACGCACTCCTGATACGTCATGCGGCCGTGCGTGTCGTTGAGCAGGATCTGCAGCAGCGTCGGCTCCACCGAGTCCACACCGGTCTCGACGAACGCCCCGATGAAGTGGAAGAACATCGGGAACGACTCCTTCTGCACGAACTCCTCGTAGCGCTTCGCGACCTGCGGCGGCAGGTCACGGAAGCCGCGCTCCGACTCGCGGAGCAGTACGTCACGCAGCGCTTCGCCGGCTGCGACCCTGTCGAGGTCGGTCAGGATTCGGGCGGCACGCAGGCGCGTCTGCGAGTCGGGTGAGTGCTTCAGCCCGCGAACCATCTCGGCGAGCGTTGCCTCGGCGCGTCGCGGGTCCGTGTGCGAGAGACACTGCATCAGCCAGTGACGGCACGCAGCATTCTCCGTGGTGTCGATCGCGGTTTCGAACTCGTCGAACGATTCGGGGCCGAGTTCTCCGGCCGCGGTGACCGTGCGCTCTAGCTGTTCGCGGATCTGCGTGACCTCCATGCCCGGAGCCTTGGCGAGTTGTGGTGCCCAGTGCTCGATCTGTGCGACGACCGCCGCGCTCCCGGTGAGTTCGGTCGCGCTCTCGATCCTCAGCAGCTGGACCGCGCTCTCGAGGCCGTCGAACGACTTCGTCTGACGGTCCAGGTGTTCCGCCAGGTCGGATTCCAGGTGGAGAACA
>JAGQQZ010000077.1 GCA_020425915.1 Planctomycetota bacterium
GCCGCGCGCGCGCGAGTGGTTGGCGCGCGCGCGGGAACTCGGCCCTGACGAGCCGGAGGTGTTGGCGTTCGCGGCGTCGGCTCGGCTCGGTGAACTGCTCGACGAGAACGGTCGCGTCGCGGACGACGACCCGGGATTGGTCGATGTGCGCGCGTGGATCGAGCGTGCGGCGACTCGGGTCGTCGGAGCACCACCGTACGTACTGCCGCTCGTGCGCGCCGAACTCGCGTCCGCGCAGCGTCAGTACCTGGCGGCCACGAAGTTCTACAACCGCGCGATGGCGATCGCGCCGCGTCGACCGGAGGCTCATCTCGGACTCGCGCAACTCCTGTTGGGTCGGGGGTTGTACGAAGGGGCGAACGAAGCGCTCGACGCCGCGTTCGTCGCTGGCGTGCGCGATCCTCGCATGCACTACTTGCGTGGCTTCGCGCTCGGTGGTCTCGGCCGGCTCGACGATGCGCGCCGGTTCTACGAGACGTACCTGATCGGCCGACCGCACGACTCCGCCGCGCGGCGCGCGTTGGCCGGGGTGCTCGCCGGTCAGGCGTTGCGGGATCTCTACCGTTCGACACCGGAGGAGCTCGAGCACGTCGCGCAGCGGATTCTCGAGTACGACCCGGACAACCCGAAGATCCCGGTCCTCCAGGGCATGGTGGCCCGGCATCGGCGTGACATGCAGGGCGCGCTCGTCCTGTTCGAGAAAGCGCGCGAACGCCTCGGTGACGATCCCGAACTGCAACGGTTGCTCACCGAGACGCTGCGCGACCGCGGCTACGAATTGCTGCTCTCCGGCGAACGGCGCGGTGTCGCGATGGAGTGTTTCCGCCGCGCGCTCGACCTTGCTCCGGGAACCGGTGTGACGACGACCGCGATGGAGAACATCGTGCGCGAAGAATGGGAGCGGACCTACCAGGCGGCACGCGATGCGCTCGTCGCCCGCGAACTGGACGACGCCCAGCGCGGGTTGCTCGAGTGTCTCGAACTCATGCCCGACGATCCGCAACCTCGACTCCAGCTCGGTTTCGTCCACTACTCGCGCGGTGAGCCGGCAGAACTGGAGGCGGCGCTGGCCGAGTTCCGTCGCTACGTCGCCGGGCAACGCAGTCGCGGTCGGGACGCAGCGGTCGGCGTGCTCTACGAAGTCCAGACCCTGCGCCGCCTCGAGCGCCTCGACGACGCCCTCGGTGTCGCGGACGAATTCCTCGGCGAGCCGACCGAGGCCGCGAGCGAGGCGAACCTCGGGAGGATCCGCGAGGTTCGGGACGCGGTCGCGCAACGGCTCCGCCGTTGAACGTGGCGTGCGCGATTGATAGGGTAGCCCCACGGTCGCGAGGCGGTTCGCGATCGGGTCGGGCGCCGGTCAGCCCCGACCGAGACTGGCGAACCACCGCGGTCGGAGGGACCGATGGCCAAGAAGAACCGTGATCTGTTCGAGATCCTAGGGTCGCGCGCGAGCAGCGGCGCCGGACGGATCGCCCAACGCGTGCAGGAAATCGTGTCGCCGCCGTCCAGCAGCGCCAAGAAGGCACGGAAGCGCGGCGGCAAGGCCCAGCCGAATCCGGTCAGCGGGTTCGTGGTGGCGGCCGTCGCGTTCGGCTGCCTCGTCACGGGGTTCGCGGTCGGCCGCTGGACCGGCCCGTCCGAAGTACAGGACGAACTCAACGCCTCGAACCGGCGGGAAGCGCCCACGACGACCGAGCGGGCCGGATTCGGCGTCGAACCGGGCCGATTCGGCGGCTCGGCCGCTCTCAGCGACGAAAAGCTCGCCGAAAGCCTCTCGCAGTTTTACTACGTGTTGCTACCCTTCCCCATCCCGGATGGGCCCCAGGGTGAGGCGACGGCGTACGAGAACGCCGCTCGGCTCGCTCGATGGGCCCATGGGAAAGGGTTCGAGA
>JAGQQZ010000078.1 GCA_020425915.1 Planctomycetota bacterium
TCGGGGAAGTCCAGCTCGGAGGCGAAGCACTCGATCGTGTAGCCGACGGGTAGCGTGAAGCTCCGCGCGAACTCGTCCGGCGGGAGGATGTCGGTGGAACCGAGCGAGGTCTCGGTGCCCTTCGCCTCGACGGCGGGAGGTACCCACTCGTCTTCGGGCAAGGCCTCGGGCAGCGGAACCTCCGACCAGACGTCCTCACCCGACACGAGGTCCGCCGCGACGCTGCGTGAGTCCGGCACCGCGAGATCCCAGATCGCTCGATCGCGCGCCGCGAGCATGCGGTCGAGCTGCGCAGCCTCGGGTGGGAAGTTCACCGAGCCGAAGGGTTCGTGTCGTCGCCCCCAGACGTACTCGGTGTTCGTCGGACGGTAGCGGAGACGGAACCACCAGTGGAGATCGGCCGCGCGGCGACGCAGCGCTCGGGCCGCCGACACCGTCTTCGGTCCGCCGGACCCCGCCGTGTCCGAGAGCCAGCCGAGCTGCTCGGCGATCGCGAGGGCGAACACACCACAGCCGAGCGCGTTCGGATGGATACCGTTCGTCGTCAACGGCGACGCGACTGGCACGTTCGCGCGGTCACGGTCGACGAACAGATCGACGAATTCGATCCTCCGATCGCTCGCGACCCGGCGCATGACGCTCCGGAACTCGTCGAGCACGACGTCGTGCGCCTCGATCGCGGCGCCCTGTCCTTCGTGCGCGATCGGCGAGACCAGCACGATGCGCGGTGGAACGGCGCCGACCCGGGCGACGTCGTCGACGAGCCGACGGAGTCCGGTCTCGAACTCGTCCGGCGACTGCGAGAACGACTCGCTCATGCCGAAACACAACACGGCCACGTCCGTGTCGAGCCGTGCGAGCCAGTCGAGCATCTTCGGCACCGAGTGCTCGCGAGGTCGCAGTCCGACTTCGTCGGCCGACCACGGTGCGTGCCGGATCACGAGTTTCCGACCCGGATGCGTCGCGTGCACGACCGCGTCGAACGCTCCGGACTGCGCGAGCCGTTCGGCGAACGTGTTGCCGACCACGGTGATCCGACTCCCGGGCGCGCAGAGCCCACGCCCTCCCCGCGGCGGGACGACCGCGTCGAACGCGTGATCGGACGGACGCACGCCGCGACGAGCCTTGCCGAATCCGAACTCCGTCGGTCGATAGCTCCCGACGATTTCGACGTCGGTGCCCGATTCGGGGATCTCGCCGTCGAGGCCGACCGCCCAGTAGACCGCGTTCACGAACAGCCGGCGCGTTCCGACCGCGACGAAGTCGGTCGCCGCACCGATCGTCTGTGTGAACACACGTCGCGGACCGAAGCCCGATCCATCGTGCTCCTTCGTCCACGCGATGGGCATCATCGGATCGTTGAACTCGCCGGCTGCGGGCGGCGAATCGGGCCGCATGCCGTCGAGCACCTGACCGAGCACGACCGGCTGACATCCGTCGGGCAATGGCGATCGCACGCGATACACGTCGGTCGGTCCCCAGACGTCGCCGTCCGCGAGTCCTCGCGCGATCGGATGCGCCACCGCGCCCGGTGCGACGACGCCGCGCGTGCTCTGCTCCCCGTGTCGTCCATGGTGGGCGATCCAGGTCTCGCCGAGCACCTGGCGACCGAACCCCTGCCGGAAGTTCTCGCCATCGTGGTTCCACGAATAGCGCGCGAACGTCGGACTCGACGTCAGCGCGAACGCGTGCGTCGCGGTGCGGATGCCGACAACCGGTCGCCCCGAGCGGAGGTAGTCGTCGATCAACTGCATCTGCTCGTCGGGAAGGTCACGGAACCTCGTCGCGATCACCATGAGGTCCGCGTCCGCCAACGCGTTCAGCCCGGGGATGTTGGTCTGGACGTCGCCGTCGATCCGACCGGTCTGCGGATCGATCGCGAACAGGACGCGACAGTCGAATCCGTGCCGCCGGGCAAGGATCTTGCCGAGCTGTGGAAGCGCCTCCTCGGACCGGTACTCCTCGTCGCCGCTGATCAGCACGATCCGCTTGCCGCGGCCGGGGCCGTCCGAACCCGGGTAGTCGACCCAGGCTTCGCCCTGGGCCATCGCGAACGAATGGAGGATCAGTGCGACGGCGAGGGCGGAACGCAGCATGCCACGAGCCTACTCCGGCCCGACTTCCGCCCGTAGCACGGGGTTCCACATGGGCCGTATCACGCACACGGTCGCACGTATGGCCGGTCCGGGTCACAACCTCGGCAGCAATTCCGACATCCGTGCGCACGCCGCGCATAGAATGCCGCCGCTCCTGCATTTCCCGACCACCGGAACGGAACCCATGCGCCACAGATTCCTGCTCCCCGCGCTCGCCGCGGTTCTTCTCCCCGCCACGTCCGTCGTCGCGCAGGTCGCGTTCGACTCGAACATCGGCACCGGACTCGGCGCCGGGAACGACACGATCTCGGCCGCCAACGCGCTCGGCTTCAACTTCACGATGCCGGACGGCAGCGTCGTGACCGCCATCA
>JAGQQZ010000079.1 GCA_020425915.1 Planctomycetota bacterium
AGAACGGACGCGAACACCAGACTCGCGAGGCGAAGGAGGCGACTCATGCGGAGGTTCCGAATCGGGCGACCACGGGAGGGTGCACGGTACCATCCTCGACGAGCCGAGGCACGTCGAGCGTTCGACGATCCGAGCGGGGTTCAGGCCCGACTGCGGACCTTGCTTCGCTTCCGCTCGGGATTGCGCTCGACGTACGCGATCACGGCGCCGGCCACGTCGACGCCGGTCGCGGCTTCGATGCCCTCGAGACCCGGCGAGGAGTTCACCTCCATGACGAGCGTGCCGCGGTTCGAGCGCAGGAGATCGACGCCGGCGACCTTGAGACCCATCGTCTTCGCGGCCACCACGGCGGTCGCGCGCTCTTCCGGAGTCAACTTGACCGGCGATGCCGAGCCACCTCGGTGGAGGTTGCTGCGGAACTCCCCGGCGGCTGCGGTCCGCTTCATCGAGGCGACGACGCGATCGCCGACGACGAAGGCGCGGATGTCCTCACCACGCGCTTCGGAGATGAACTCCTGCACGAGGATGTTCGCGTCGAGGCCGCGGAACGCTTCGATCACGGACTCGGCCGCCTTGTGGGTCTCACAGAGCACGACCCCGATCCCCTGCGTTCCCTCGAGCAACTTGACGACGAGCGGCGGTCCACCGACGAGATCGATGACGCCCTGGATGTCCTTGGTCGAATGTGCGAAGCCGGTCACCGGAAGTCCGACACCGCGCCGTGAGAGCAGTTGCAGCGCACGCAGCTTGTCGCGCGAGCGGTTGATCGCCTGCGACTCGTTGAGGGCGTAGACGCCGGCCATCTCGAACTGTCTGACGACGGCGGTCCCGTAGAACGAATACGACGCCCCGATCCGCGGGATCACGGCGTCGAAGTCGACCAGGCTCTCGCCCGAGAGCATGACGTTCGGGCGGCGCGACATGATGTCCATGTAGCACCGCAGGTAGTCGACGACCCGGACCTCGTGCCCACGGTCCGTCGCAGCTTCGACGAGTCGTCGCGTCGAGTACAGCGACGAACGACGGGACAGTACTCCGATCTTCAAGTGGACATTCCTGTTCGAGCGCGCATGCGCGCGCGTCCTCGGCGTCCCCGACGCGCCAACAACTACCGTGCCATTCCGCGAAGCGCGAATCGTCGCGTGGATCGGGCGGATCGACGCACGAACCGGACGCTCAGGCTCCGACGCGAGCCCGGCCGATCGGGCGTCGAGCGTCCGACCGTCGGCTGTTCGCTTCGTCAGGGACGCCGACCGGAGAGGAACGACTTCGAGACGTCGACGACGAACCGGTTCCGGAGTGCCCGTCGTCCGAGCAACATGCGGAACCCCATCGCGTCGCGGTCGGTGAGCGTGAACTCGGTCTCGAACGCGGTCGTACCGAGCGCGATGTCCATGACCACGACCACGCGCTGCTCGGCGCGCCCGTTCGAGCTGCGCACCCGACGCCGCCCGGCGATCTCCGCGACCGCGGTCACGGAGAACTCATCGGACCGCTGCCGCGGGTGGAGCGAGAACTCCACCATCGGACAGCCACGGTCGACGTATTCGCGAAGGTCGAACGCGTGCACCGACGAGGTCATCGCACCGGTGTCGATCTTCGCCTTGATCGCCGTCCCGAGGGTCGGCAGTCGAACCCACTCGCGCCATCCGAGGATCGACAACATCAGATCAGTCCGGTCCGCCGCAGGAACCAGATCTCGAACGGTACGAGCAGCAGCAGCCCGACCGTCACGATCCAGAACGCGTCCG
>JAGQQZ010000080.1 GCA_020425915.1 Planctomycetota bacterium
GGCAGACGATCGGCGAGCCCTCGAGCGATACCGAAGTCCAGGATCTTGACGAACGGCACGCCATCGCGGACCGCGATGACGACGTTCCGCGGCGACAGGTCCCGGTGGACGACGCCCACTTCGTGCGCGGCGACGATCGCCCTCGTCATCTGGATCAGCACCTCGACGACGGTCCTGGCGTCGATCGGACGGCGCTCGCCGAGCCAAGCGCTGAGCGGCGGACCCTGCGCCAACTCCATCGCGATGTAGACGGATCCGTCGTCCGCTGTACCGACGTCCTGGATCCGCGCGCAGTGCTCGTGGCTGACCCGCCCCGCCTTCCGAGCCTCGGCCAGGAACCAGTCGCGATACTCCTGCCGCTGCGCGAGGCGGCGGTGCAACAGCTTCAGTGCGACCTCGACGAACGAAACCGTGTGCACCGCGCGGAACACGATGCCCATCCCGCCGCGACCGAGCACGCCGCGGACCTCGTACTTCCCACCGACCGTGCTCCCGATCAGCGGGTGCGCGGACTCCGCTTCGCCGCGGCGGATCGGCACGTGGACACTCTCGCGATCCAGCAACGTTCCACCGCAATGGGTGCAGCGCGTCGCGTCGGTCGCCGAGATACCGTCACACGTGATACAGATTCGCATGGGCGTGATCGCCCGGACCCCACGGCCCGGCCCCTGATCATGCCATACCGACGCGGATCCGCACCCCTCGCGGGGCGCACTCAGCGCGGCAGTCGCATCGACCCGTTGGCAAGGTCGCCGTGGGTCCTACGCACGAGACAGTCACGCCATCGATTGCGCAGTCGCAGATCACCGTTCGCGAGACCGCGCAACCCCGGAAACTCGGCGAGGACCGATGCGAGGATCGCCGCCTTGGTCTCGGCGTCGACCGCACCGCCCTGCTCGACGGAGCGTCCGTACTGCATCCAGGTCGCGCCGCCGTCGGCACTGGCGAGGGCGATCGCGATCTCGGAGTAGCGGGGATCGGCGATGAAACGCCCACCGAGGTTGCGCGCATCGATCTCGAGCAGAGCGGGGGCGTCGGCCACCGCCGGCGCGACGTGATCACGCCACTCGATCGCGACCGCGACGGCACAACGAACGCGTGGGTCGCCGCATGCCTCGCCCTCCCGGACCGTCGCATCGACGACGCCCTCGGGCAACTCCACGATCGGCAGATCCGGCACTCGTGGCGGCGGCGGCAGGACGAAACCGTCCTCGGCGACCATGGCGCGGATCCGTCGATCCGCGGTGACCGCGAGCACCGGCCTACGGAGTTCGACCTGGAGACCGAATCGGTCGGGATAGCGACGGCGCAGGCGGGCATCGGCGACCCAGGGAGATCTCGCCAAGACCGCGCACAGCGCCTCGCATCCGGATTCGTCGTGCCATCCGATCGCCCCCGACAAGGTCGGTTCGAGATCGAGCAACACTTGTTCGAGCACCGGCCCGCGCAACCACTCCGGCACGCGGTCGATCCCGACCTTCGACAGATCCACGGCCGGACCCGAAGCGGCACCACCGAACCGTGACTTCAGTACGGTGACGGCGCGCGGGCCGGCGAGCCAAACCGTCAGCCCCAACGCGATGCCGATGGCACCACGAACGAACCACGGGTTGATCGTCGCCTCCGAATCCGCCAAGGGTCCGATCGGCTCGAGGCCGATGTCTGCGTCAGTTCAGGCGCGTGACGCTGGCTTCCTTCGGCTGCGCACGCTCCTTGGAAGGCCGCTCACGGCCGCTGCCACCGTCGATGTCCTCGATGAAGATCTCGATCGTGTCGAGGATGTTCTCGCTGAGCTCGCGATCGAGCACGAGGTCCTTGCCTTGCGACGCGTCGAGTTCGTGCTCGAGCAGACGGGCCAAAACCTTCAACTGCGATGCGTGACGACGCACGTCTTTCTGCTTGTCCATAGCCTCCTCCCAAGTGGGCCAGGGTGGTTTCGAAGCGTTCGTTGCGGCTGTCGATCGACTTCCTGTCGATCGAGCGGGCCCAGCATAACGCGGGCCCCGGCGGATGCAACGACGAGATGTTGTGCCTCAGCCGTGTCGCGTCGCCGGCTCGGCATTCCGCGAGAGCCGGGAATCCGACGTTGCCGAGCGGCGCCCGCGCATGCACGATGCGTTCGCAGATGCGGTTCAAGGGCTACACCCTCAACGATTTCCAGCTCGAAGCCGCAGACGCGATCGCGGACGGAGCGAACGTGCTGCTGTCCGCGCCGACCGGCTCGGGCAAGACTCTGGTCGCAGAGTACGCGATCGACGTCGCCGTCGCCGACCGCCGGCGCGTGATCTACACGAGCCCGATCAAGGCGCTCAGCAACCAGAAGTATCGGGACTTCATCGCCGACGGCCTCGACGTCGGCCTCATGACCGGCGACCTCACGCTCGATGCCGAGGCGCAGGTCCTGATCATGACGACGGAGATCTTCCGCAACGCGGTGTTCGAGGCACCCGAGCGGTTCGACGACGTCGACTTCGTGATCCTCGACGAGGTCCACTTCCTCGACGACCCCGACCGCGGCACCGTGTGGGAGGAGTCGATCATCTTCGCGCCCTCGCACGTCCGCTTCATCGCGCTGTCGGCGACGATCAGCAACCTGGACCAGTTCGGCCGTTGGCTGGAACAGACGCGGGAGCACCGACTCGCTGTCATCCGACACGACGAGCGCCCCGTCCCGCTGGATCACCGCTGCTTCCATCCGGCCGTTGGCTTCTTCCAACTCGCGCAACGCAAGCGCGCGATCCAGACCGCGCGTCGCGCGTTCGACCGCGACGCGGGCAAGGGACATCGCGGCCGTGGCCGGTCGGCGAAGTTCGGCGAGAGCCGCCGGGGGTCCGGCCGCGACCGCGGACGCGGCCCCCGCAATCGCCAACCGCACCCTTCCCAGCTCGTGCTCGATCACCTGGAAGCCGAGCGCCTGATGCCCGTCCTGTTCTTCTGCTTCTCGCGCAAGGAGTGCGAGATCAAGGCCGAACGGAACATGCACCGGAGGCTGCTCGATCGGCGGGAAGAGGCCGGGATCCTCGACCTGTTCGACGAGGTGTGCGCGAAGTTCGAACTCGACCCGGATTCGGACCCCGGACTGCGCGGGATCGAGCGACGCGCGGCGCGCGGAATCGGGTTCCACCACGCCGGCATGCTGCCGATCCACAAGGAAGTCGTCGAACGCCTGTTCACGTCGGGGTTGCTGCGCGCTCTGTTCACCACCGAGACCTTCGCGCTGGGCATCAACATGCCCGCGCGCACGGTCGTGTTCGACTCGCTGCGCAAGTTCGACGGCGTCTCGTTCGACTTCATGGCTGCGCGCGACTACATGCAGATGGCCGGTCGTGCGGGGCGGCAGGGCATCGACCGAGAAGGCCTCGTCATCTCGATCCTCGACGACGAAGCGCTGCTCGAAGCGCCGCTCGCCGACCTGTTCCAGGGCAAGGTCGAACCCGTCACGTCGCGCTTCAACCTCTCGTACTCGACGATCATCAACCTGTACGAACACATGGGCGACGGTCTCGTCGAGGCGTACGACCGCTCCTTCGCCGCCTTCCAGGCCGGTCAGGGCACCAGTGCGAAGAACCGCGAACGCCGACGGCAGCGCGCGCGCGCGGCGTTGCGCGCGCGCATCGCGGTGTTGCGAGAAGCCGGCTACCTGGACGATGACGGATTGCTGCCGCGGGGTCGGATCGCCCAGCAGATCAACGGCTACGAGATCCAGGTCACCGAACTGTTGCTGAGCGGCGTACTCGACGAACTCGACCGGCACCGACTCGCCGCCGTGTTCTGCTCGATCGTGTACGAGGCTCGCCGCGGCGCTGGCCGCGGCCGAGGCACCGCCGCCCTCGGCGCGAAGCTCGCGCGCGACGTAGAAGGCGCCATCAACCGCTTCATCGCGATCGAACTCATGCACGGGTTCGAGGAAACGATCAAGCCGCCGGACCCGAACCTGAGCGCCGCGGTCATCGCCTGGAGCGAGGGCTGTTCGATGGCCGACTTCGAGGCGATCGCCGAGTCCGACGGTGGCGACGTGGTCCGGACGTTGCGAATGGCGATCCAGATGATGCGGCAGCTCCGGCACGCGCTGAGTGGCGACTACCCACTCCGACATCGCCTCGACGAGGCGACGGTGTCGATCAATCGCGACGAGGTCGACGCGAAGCGTCAGTTCGAGCTCGGTTGAACGCGCGCCGCAAGCGCGCCCCGAACGCATCGATCAAACGCCCGAGCGCCGGGATCTTCTTGGTCGCGCCGTGGAGCTTGTCGACGACGACGTAGCGGGCCGGCCAACGCCCCTTCTCCGCGCGCGCGATCTCCCAGAGCGCCGCGTCCCTCCCCCACGTCTGGTTGAGGGTCCACAACAGCTGGCGCTCCGCCGGATCCGTCGTGAAGTGTCGACCGATCAGCAATCCGACCAACGCACGGAAGTTGGGCCACGCGTCTTCCTGCATCATCGAGTCTCGACGCATCCGGTAGTCGTACAGCACACGCGGGACAGCCGCGCCACGGACGCCGACGCGATCGAGATCCATCCACAGCGCCCAGTCCTCGAACGAGATCAGCAACTCGTCGTATCGCAGTTCGTGGTCGGTGAACACCGAGCGCCGGAAGCAGGCGCCCGCATCACCGAAGCGGTTGATCATCAGGGCGAAGCCGCGCACGAACGGCAAAGGGTTGTAGATGCCGACCTCGTCGCCGGAGTCCTCGTCGAAGAAACGCGCGCGCGGGACCACGAATCCGAACTCCCGGCGCGACTCGAGCACGTGGACCGCGCACGCGACGTACTCCGGTCGGAGCACGTTGTCGGCATCGAGGAACACGACGTAGTGGCCGCGAGCCTGATCGATTCCGTGGTTCCTCGCCGAACTGAGGCCACCGTTCGGCTTGCGCAGGACACGGATCCGGTCGTCGGCGCGCGCGAAACCGTCCAGGATCTCGCCTGCGTCCGGCAACGGGGAGCCGTCGTCGACGATCAGGATCTCGATCCGTTCGTGCGACTGCCCGCGCGCCGACCGCACGGCCGCTTCGATCGTCGCGCGGTCCTTGTAGAACGGGATCACGATCGACACGAGCGCATCGCGCGCCGACGGAGCGGGTCGCTTGGCGCGTCGACGCGTGGCGACCGACTCCTCGATCGCCCGTCGGTATCGTTCGGGGTCCGAGTACTGTCGGATCCGATCGGCCGCGGCGACCCCGATACTCGGCAGATCCTCGAGCCGTGCCCCGAGTTCGGTCCGGACGACGCGCTCGATGTCCGAGGGGTCCGTTCCGTCGACGAGGAAGCCAGAGACGCCGTGCTCGATCATCTCCGCCATGCCGCCGTCCCGGCCACCGAGCACGACGCGGCCCAGTCCCATCGCCTCGATGCAGGCGTTCGGCCAGTTCTCGAACCGCGAAGGCAAGATGCAGACCGGCGCTCGACCCAGTGCGTCGAGCGCATCCTCGCGACTCATCGCGCCGGCGAAGGTGACGTTGGCCGGCGCGCGACGCTCGAGCCACGCGCGATACGACTTGCCATACGGCGACAGGTCGGTGTCGCCACCGATCAGTCGCAGTTTCAGCTCCGGCATGCGTCCGAACGCCTCGATCAGCTCGCCGACGCCCTTGCGCGGCTCGATCCGACCGAAGTAGACGAACTCCAACTCCTCCAGCGACTTCACGGCCGGTAGCGGCGCCGGTTCCGGCAGCTGCATCGGGTAACGAATGATCTCGACCGAGCGCGGATCGCGACCCAGCCGAGCGCACACGCGGTCGCGGAGCGCCTCGGACGGGGCGTTCCACCAGGTCGCCTCGCGCAGCATCGCGTCTTCGAACGCGATGGTCTCGAGCACGACCTGGTCGGCTCGGTGGAGTTGTTCGTTCGCGTCGTAGCACTCGTGAGTCGGGGAGTGCAGCGTGACCGCGACCACCGCATCGCCGAACGCGTCGAACCATTCGTGCTCGCGCACCGCGATGAGTCCCTCGGCCTGGTAGTCGGCGAACTCCAGGTAGTCGAACGCGACCCCGCTCGACCGGATCGCGTGGTGAACCCGATCGGCGTACGCGTAGTGCGGCTCACCGAACAGGAACTCTCCCGTGCCGTCCCCTGCGATCGTGACGACTCGCGCGAACCCGGTCATCCGCTCCGGACACGGCGCCTCGGTGAACAACCAGACCTCGTGCCCGCCATCGCTGAGTGCCCTACCGGCCTCGGCGACGTAGGTGCCGATCCCTCCGCCGCGCACACCGGCGACTTCTCTGCTGACGAATCCGATTCGCATCGTCCGAGAACGGACTGTAGCAACGCGGCATCGAGCAACCCCGGGCAAAACACCGTCGTCGGACTCCGAAAAACTCCAACTCGATCGGTTGCCGACTCGAACGACAAACTAGAGACGGACACACCTCGCTCTTTCCCCTCCGCTCGTGCGGTCCGCCTCGCACGCAAGCAGCCCGAACGAACGAATTTTCCGTGGGACGCGCCCGCGGGCCGAGAGAGCCACTCCGTACCGACCTACGTAGGTGCGGAGTGTGAATCCGCGGGCCGAACCATGGTTGCCGAGGTCACTGCGTAGGCAGTGGCCTCGGCTCTTTCCTCGATCTGGAAAGCGCTGCGATCTCGCGAACGCTCGGATCGAAGGCAGGACGACGGGAGTGCGGCCACCAAGCGCGGCGGGCACGCGCCGGCATCGGGGATTCGCCAACGCGTCGCGACATGACATCGGGATTCCCGATGTCGGCGGGCGCCCGCCCGCTCCCCTGGCGTTCCCCCGCCCCGCCCTCCGTCGTTGCGAGCCAGAGTGAGGCCGGCTCGCCGCCCCTCGACCGATCTTCGCTTGCGCGTCCCGCCCCCCTGGCTACCTTCCCGCTGCGTGAAGCCCGCGAGTCTCTCGATCGACATCGAAACCCAGCCGTCGCGCAATTGGCGCGACGCCCGCGATCGAAGCGACGGCGGCCCCCACCTCGGCGATCCATGGATCGAGTACCAGAGCGCGATCGGCCACACTCCTCGCTACCTGACGCTGCGCGTCGACGGTGAGACCGACGCCGTCGGGGTCGCCTACCTGTCGCGATCCCGGCTCCGATTCTGGCGCGCCCCCGCCGCGCGACTCGACGTGCTGCCGACCTGCGTCGACGCGACGCCGCGGACGACCGCCGACGAGCGGGCCGCGGCGATCGTCGAACTCGCCCGCCGCGAAGGATGGGGATCGCTGGCCATCGAGTCGCTCGGCGGCCCCACTCCGCCACCCGACCTCGCCCGACTCGGGTTCACGGTGCGGGACCGATTCGAGTTCACGATCGATCTCGAGCCGGACGACGAGACCCGATGGCAGGCGATCAAGTCGAGCCACCGACGCAAGATCCGCAAAGCCGAGAAGTCGGGAGTCCAGGTTCAGGACGCCGACGATCCGGCGGCGTGCCTCCATCAACTCCAGACGTTCACCGCCGAGCGACGCCGCGCACAGGGCGAGTCGATGGACTGTCCACCGCTGGCCCGATATCGCCTCCTCTGCGACACCCTCGGTGACGACGGCACCACACTGGTGGGTCTGATCGACGGACAGGTCGTGTCGGCGATGTTGGTCGCGCGCCGCGGTCGACACACCTACTATCTGAACGGCGGCACCAACGACGCGGGGCTCGCAGCGAACGCCGCCAGTTCCGTGTTCTGGGAAGCCACGCGGAAACTGCACGCAGACGGCGCAGCGACGCTCAACCTCGGCGGCACACCTGCCGATGCAGCGGATCCCGGGTCGCCCGCACATGGCCTCTACCGATTCAAGCTAGGTTGGGGTACGACGCCCGCCGCCTGCCGAAGCGGAACGCTCGCACTGACCCGACGACGATGACCCGAATCACCCGCGCCTCAATCGAAGCCCTGCGCTACGCGTTCGCCCCCGGCAGTGGCCGTGCGGCGCGCGCGGCACTCGGCGATGCGTTCGAGCCGGGTCGCGGGCAGACCCCCGCGCGACACCTGGAGGAGACCATCGGCTGGCTGTTCCGCGCCCACGACGCGACGAATCGTCACGGAGTCTCGCGATCGTTCACGCTCCGCCGACATCATCGCTACGGCTGCACCGGCTGGCTGCCCGCGTACCCGGAGACCAGCGGCTACATCGTGCCGACCCTGTTCGAGGCCGCCGAGGTCCTCGAGCGACCCGAGGCCCACGAACGCGCGATCGAGATCGCCCGCTGGGAAGCCGACATCCAGATGGACGACGGCGCGGTGCGAGGCGGCACCGTGGCCGACGAGCCTTCTCCCGCCGTGTTCAACACGGGCCAAGTGCTGTTCGGCTGGCTCGCCGCCGCGCGGCGCACCGGCGACCTGGCGCTGCAGAACGCCGCCGAGCGCGCCGCAGCCTGGCTCGTCGAGAAACAGGACGACGACGGCGTGTGGCGCCGTGGAGCCTCCGCCTTCGCCGCCGAGGGCGCGCACGTCTACAACGCACGCGCGGCATGGGCGCTCGCGCTGTACGGCACCATCGCCGGCGACGAGGCCGCGTGTCGCGCCGCGCGACGCTCGGCCGACTACGCGCTCGGTGTTCAAATCGAGAACGGGTGGTACGGCGAGAACTGCCTGACCGACGACGACCAGCCGCTCGTGCACACGATCGCATACACCGCTCAGGGCGTTCTCGAGATCGGTGTCGTTCTGGGCGTGGACGCATACGTCGACTCGGCGCGACGGTGCGCGAAGTCGATCGCCGCGACGCAACGCGCCGACGGCTACCTGCATGGACGGTACGATCGGAACTGGAACGGCACCGTCGACTGGTCCTGCCTGACCGGCGACGCCCAGATGGCACTCGTCTGGGATCGACTCTCCGAGCTGGACGGGGACGCGCAGTGGCGCGAGCACGCCGACCGCGCCTGCGACTACGTCTGCTCGACCCAGGAACTCGACTCGAACGACGAAGGGATCCGCGGCGCGGTCGGGGGATCGTTCCCGATCTGGGGAGGCTACGGCACGTACGAGAACCTCAACTGGGCCGCGAAGTTCCATTGCGACACCCTGCTGGGCCGCGTCACCGGCCGCCCCTGCGGGACGCAGGGCTGACGGCCCCGACGACTCAGTGTCGGACGACTTGAGCGTCGACCTCGCGCGCGAGCTGCAGCAGGACCTCGGTCAGCGTCGGGTGGTACCACGGCATCTTCAACATGTCCGCGGCGGTGCCCTGGTAGTACATGATCGAGGCGATCGTGTGGACGATGTCGTCCGCGCGCGGACACAGCATCTGCGCGCCGAGGATCTTCCCGCTCCGACGGTCGGCAACGAGTTTCATCACGCCGTGCTGCACGTCCATCGTGATCGCGCGACCGGTGTCCGCCGCGGCGACCTGCGCCGTGACGACGTCGAATCCCGCATTGCGCGCGTGGGCTTCGTTCATGCCGACGCACGCCATCGGCGGATCCAGAAACACGACTTCGACGTGTAGGCGACGTTCGACGACGTGATCGCCGGGGACACCTGCCGCGCCCAGCCCGGCCGCTCGCCCTTCCCAGTTCGCGACGTGGAGCAGGAGTCGCTCACCGGTCGCATCCCCAGCGACGAACACCTTCGGGTTCGTGGTCTGCATCGCCGGCGAGGCGACGACACGCCCGCGCTCCACCTCGATGCCGGCCGCCTCGAGGTTCAGGTCGTCGATCGCGGCGCGACGCCCGGTCGCGAGCAGGAAGGTGTCGGCTTCGATGGTACGGCTCTCGCTCGGTCCCTCGAGATCCATCGAGAACCGTCCAGACTCGGACTGCTGAACCCGCAGCGGTCTCCAGTGCGACAACCTGGTCAGGTTGGGTTCGGCGTCGAGCATCGCGGATGCTGCGTCGCCGACCGCCGGATCCACGGTGCAGAAGATCCCGCGACGACTGACGAGTGTGACCGCCGTGCCCATGCGCGCGAAGAACTGTGCGAACTCGAGTCCGATCGCGCCGACGCCGACGACGATCATCGACTTCGGCAACTCGGTGAGGTTCATCAGATCGTCGCTCGTCCAGTAATCGACCGACTCGATCCCCTCGACCGGCGGCACGCTCTGCACCGACCCGGAAGCGATCACGAAGCCCTTGCGGGCAACGTACTCCTGCCCGCCGGCGACGACCGCCCCCGGTCCCGCGAACGCAGCTCGGGCATCGATGACGTCGTAGCCCGCGCGTTCGATCCCGGCGAGCTTCGCGCGCCGGAATCGTTCGACCTTCGCGCTCTTGTTCGCCATGACCTTCGCGAAGTCGAGCTCCAGCGTCGCATGGCCGATGCCCGGCGTGTGGTGATGGCGAGCCTCGTAGCGTAGGTGCGCTGCGTGCAGCAACGTCTTGGTCGGCATGCAGCCGCGCAGGATGCAGAGCCCGCCGAGCTCTCCATCGTTGAACATCGCGACGCGTGCTCCGCTCTCCGCGGCCGCCTTGGCGGCCGCCGTACCCGCCGTGCCGCCGCCGAGCACGAGGACGTCGTATTCCGAGTTCACGCTCATCGCGCGGGATTATGCCCGAAGTGCGGCGACCGAACGCACGAATCTCCAGCGTCTCAGTGCCGGCGGCGCGGCTCGTCCGACCAGCCGAACTTCTCGCGCAGCACCGCGAAGAAGTTCGCCGGCCCGTGCGTGAGTTGACGGAATCGAGTCTCGGTCGTCTCGATGCGCACGACGTCCTCGGGACTGACGTCCTTCGCGACCTGACCGTCGATCATCAGGGAACACTTGTCACAGTTTCCTGCGTCCTCGACTCGGAGCTCGAACCCGTCCCCGACCGGCAGGACCAGCGGCCGCACCGAGATCGAGTGCGGCGCCAGCGGCGTGAGAACGACCGCCTCGAGACGTGGTGAGAGGATCGGCCCCCCGGCCGCAAGGGAATAGGCCGTCGATCCGACCGGCGTCGACACGATCAGGCCGTCGCCCGAATACGCACCGAGCTCCCGATCGACGCGCGCCGCGATCAGCCGCACGATCCCGGCTCCCGGCTTGGCGCTGAGCACCACGTCGTTGAGGAACAGCACGGAATCGTCGCTGCCGCCGTTCGAGCGTTCGACCACGCACGTCAGCATCAGGCGCGGCTCCTCGACCAGCTTCCCGTCGAGCGCCATCTCGACGCCTTCCGCCGCCCGATCGTCACCGAACGCGGTCAGGAACCCGAGTCGGCCGATGTTGATGCCGAGCGTCGGTCGCTGGTCGGGGCCCATGCGACGCGCGGCCGCGAGGATCGAACCGTCGCCGCCGAGCACGACGACGAGGTCGGCCTCGCGACCGGCGAGCGGCGCTTCGCGATCCAGCTCGACCTCGTGCTCGACGCCGCGCCGTTGCAGGACGTCGACGACCGCGCCGAGAACCTCGCGGACCCGGCCCTTCCGTTCGTCGCCGACGATCAGGACGCGCGGCATGAGCGCCTTCTTCGGCTCAGAACACCGAAGCCGGTCGCCGGCTCAGGAAGCGAGCCGCCAGCGACTCCGCGTCCAGACCGACCTGACGCAACAGTTCGGCGCGGCTGCCGTGCTCGACGAACTCATCGGCCACGCCGGCCACATCGATCCGCGCCCGGACCGGACCCTTCGCGGCGCAGAGTTCGAGGACGGCCGAACCGAACCCACCGAGGACCGAGTGGTCCTCGAGCGTCATGATGCGATCGTGCCGATCGGCGAGGGCGAGGATGCCTTGCTCGTCGAGCGGCTTCGCGAAGCGTCCGTTGACGACTTCGACCTCGAGCCCCTTCGCGGCGAGGAGGTCGGCCGTGTCGAGCGCGGTCTGGACCATGTGGCCGTACGCGAGGATCGATCCGTCCGTGCCGTGTCGCAGGATCTCCATCTTGCCCAGCTCGATCGGGCTCGAGCACGAGCCGTCGAGCCCGGGCAGACGCGCCGGCGCGCTGCCGCGCGCGAACCGAACCGCGGTGGGATGGTCGACCTCCAGCGAGAACGCAAGCATCTGCTTGAGTTCCTCTCCGTCCTTCGGCGCCATCAGCACCATCCGGGGGAACGTCCGCAGGTAGGCGATGTCGAACAGACCGTGGTGCGAGATGCCGTCCTCGCCGACCAGCCCGGCGCGATCGATCGCGAACAGCACC
>JAGQQZ010000081.1 GCA_020425915.1 Planctomycetota bacterium
ACGGGCGCCCCGATGGGGCCACTTCGGTCGATCCGTGCGACCCGAACTGGCCGGACGACGGTGACCTCGCGGTCGACTTCGATGACGTGGAACTCGACACCCCGCAGGTGGCCGAAGTGCTCGACCGAATGCGGACGGTGCGCGCCTCCGGCCGAGCGGCGTGGGCCCTCAACCTGCCGGAATCGATTCGTGATCGCGTTCGGACCTTGGGACGGAGCGATGAGCTGCCGATGAGACCCATGTCGGGACCACGGTTGCCCGCGGTCCTGAGCGAGCTTTGGAGCTGAGCGATGAGCGAAGAACTGACCGACGAACAACTGGCGAAAGAGCAGGCGACCTCCGGCGAGGAACTCGGCCAGCTCATGGGGTCGGAAGATCCTGCCGCGTCGAAGGCGAGGTTGGAATCGGACGCGATCGCAGCGGCCGAGGCCGCGATCCGCGCCGCGGAGGCGGCGTTGGAGCGTACGCGAGGAGCGGAGCCTGCGGCCGCGCCCGCAGCAGAACCGACGGTCTCCACGCGCAAGCTCTGGATCCTGCGGGTCGTGCTCGTCGTCAACTTCGCGTTGATGGGAGTGATGATCGCGTTGCCGACGCCCATCGCTGTCGACTCGGCACAACCTGCCGAGAACGCGGAACAGCCGGCGCAGGAGTCCCCGGTCGAACCCGAGCCGCCGTTCGTCGAGCCGCTGCGCGACGAGCGGCTGCTGCTGCCGGCGGACAAGAAATACGATGAGGCGCTGATCGCTGGTAGCGACGGCAACTACGAGCTCGCCGCGCAGTTGATGCACGACTACATCCGTGCTCACCCGAACCTCGATCCGGCCTTGATGCAGGGCGCCTACATCATCATGGCGCGCTACCTGCACCTGTCCGGACGCAGCGACGAAGCGATCGAGTACGAGAACGTTGCGCGCCGCATGGTCGGGTCGTCGCATCTTCCGGCCGACCTCTGGCGGACCGCCCGCGCGGCAGAGGAGCGAGGCGACGTGCGCGGCATGCGCCAGGCCTACGCGCGTCTGCTGCTACAACAGAACATGCTCACGCCGAGCCAGCTCGCCGTGATCACCGAGGCGTACCTGAAGTTCGGTGAGAGCTACCGGCTCGAAGCGTCGCAAGGCGAGGCCGACGCTCGCGAGACGGAGAACGAGCGGCTCCGCAAGCTGCGCGAGGCCGGCCAGCACACGGAGACGGGCAAGTGAACGCCCGCGCGATCGTCGTGACCGCGATGCTCGGAGCCGGATCGCTCCTGGCCCAGGACCCGATGTTCGACGTCGCCGAGCGCGGGGACGGACCGTTGGTCAGCGCGAACCGCACCGGCGTGCCCGGCGACCAGGCGTTGCGCGAGCTCGGTGCGGCGATGGGCTGGGGCGTCGAATTCGAGACCGAACAGCTGCGTGGCCGGATGTCGGTCACCGGCGTCGACCTCGCGTTCTCGGCGCAGAACCCGCGCATCGTGGCGGGACTCGTCGCGGTCGCAAGTGGCGGCGACGTGATCTTCAACGACCGCAGCGAACTCGGCGAACAGCAGACCACCCTCATGGTCGTCTCGCCGGCCGCTCCCAACACGGAGTCGGGTCGTCAACGACTGCGCCGCCGCGCGATCCACTGGTATCGCACGTTCCTGCAGGACGAGCTCGAGTTCGACCCGCTCGTCGTCGAACACGGCATGGATGCGCGGATGCACATGGCCAAGCTGCTGAAGGAGCAGGGAGCCCTGCACGAGGCAGCGCTGGTCTACGCCGAGGTCCAACGCCGCGACCCGTCGCACGACTACGTTCCTGCCGCGTTGCTGGCGCTCGCCGAGTGCCGGTTCGAGCTCGGCGAGGAGTACTGGGACGAGGCCGAGCGAGCGGTGCGCGATCTGCGCCTGCGGCACCCGAGTCTGCCCCAGGCCGCCGCCGGCACCGTGTTGCTCGGCAAGATCCTGCTCGCTCGGAAGCGCTACGAAGAGTGCGTCAAGACGATGACCGCGTCGTACCTGCGTCTCGCCGGTACGCCCGAGATCATCGACCTGTACCTGATCGTGGGGAAGGCCGAGTTCGAGCTGCGCAACCCCGAGAACGTGTTGCGCACGATGAACATCCTCGACGGGGGGCACGAGTTCCGCGATCTCGATCGCGAGCAGTGGCTCGACTACCTGTTCCTGCGCGGCTACGCGTTGCACGCGCTGGGCAAGCACGACGACGCCGTCGAGGCGCTCGAGCTGTTCCTCGGCGCGGGTCAGGACGATCGCCGTCGCGGGATCGCGTTCATCCTGCTCGGCCGCACGTATCTCGCGATGGAGCGATTCGTGCAGGCGCGAGCCGCGGCGATCGAGGCGCACTACCTGAAGGCCGGTGGCCAGCTCGACGGGTACTGGTCGCGCGAGGCCAGCAAGTTCTACGCGCGGACCGCGCTCGAGATCGGAGACCGCGAGGTCGCCTTCGAGAAGCTCGAGGTCGAGGTGCGTCGCAGTCCGGAGAGCGAGCCGGAATTGGTCATCTACCTGGCGCAGGCGTTCATGGAGGAACGCCGCTACCAGAAGGCGATCATCACGTGCGATCTGATCGCTGACCTGCAGAACGACTGGGGCGACCAGGCCCGTCTGATCCGCATCGAGGCGATGTGGGCGCAGGCGCTGGCCGCCGGTCCTGCCGGGATCCGTGCGTTCCCCGAGCGCGCGATCGAGCACACGAAGAACATCCAGGACAAGCAGCGTCTGCAGCGGATCTCCGAGATCTTCGGCCGCGCCTACGAGATGAACGGCGAGATCGACAAGGCTGCCGACGCGTACCGAGGGCTGTTGCGATGGGACTGAGGACCGCCTTCGTCCTGATGCTGCTGGCCGCGTCGCTGCCCGCCCAGGGCGGATTCCGCACCACGACGAAGATCGAGGAGGAGCTCGCGCGTCGCGAGCGTGAGTTCGCCGAGTCGGAGAGCCGCCTGCAGCGGTTGCAGGAGCTCCGCGTGCGGCTCGACCTCGGTCTGCCGGTTCGGGCAGAGCGCTACTTCGCGCTCGATCCGGAGCAGCGGGAGTTGGTCCGCGAGAACGGCACCGAGCGCCTGCTGACCGAAGAGAAGGAAGTCGAACGCCTGTCGGTCGCGGCGACGACGCTCGAGGAGCAACTCGACGCCGCGACCCGCTCGAAGAGCACGGACGACCTCGACGGCGCGCTGACGTCGATCCCGGTCGACCGCGGCACCGACGACCTGCCGATGGTGAGCGAGCCCGGATCCCCGATCGCGCAGCGCGCACCATCCGAACCATCGACGAACGTGCCGATGCCGTTCCCGTTCGTGGACACCGACGAGGCCGAGGAGACCGAACAGGATCCGGGTCAGTCACGGCTGATCGTGGGCTCCGCCAACCACTCGGCCGTCGGTCGGGTCATGCTGCGCTCGGGCGAGGATCTCCTGGCCCGCGCCGCGACCGCCGAGGGCGAGGCCGCCACGGAACTGCAGGCCCGCGCGATCAAGCACCTGACCGATGCGAAGCGCGAGCTCGAGTTGGTCACCAAGGCTGACGACGCCGAACTCGTCGACCTGTACTGCCTCGCACGCTGCGAGGAGAAGCTCGGCAACTACGCGGCCGCCGATTCGCTCTACGCGCAGATCATCGCCCGCGACCAGATCGATCAGCCCGACGGCACCCAGACCTACGGCAAGTGGGGACGTGCCGCGCAGGCCTCGAAGTCCGTCCTCCGTTGGATGCAGGACACTTCGGGGTGGACCCCCGCGATGGACATCGAGGCGATCCAATGGGAGAGCCGCTGACGGCCGCCGCGTTGTCCGACCAGGATCTCCGCAGCGGGTTCGCTTCGTTCGTCGAAGCCGCGCGGCGCCTGGAGGAGAGCTACACCGCGCTCAAGGCGCGGGCGGCCGAGATCGACCTGCAGCTCTCGAAGGCCAACGAACGCCTGGCCACGACGCTCGCCGAGCGCGAGGCCGTGTTCTCCGCGTTGCCCGTCGGCGTCATCGCGCTCGACGAACAGGGCGAAGAGCGATTCCGCAACGCGGCCGGGGAACGCCTCGGCGAGCGAGCGTCGGAACTCGGCTTCGACATGATGGCGGCGCCCGAAGGGCTGCACGAACTCGAGGACCTGTCGCTGCGATTGTCGCGCGTGCCGATGGCGGACGGCGGTTCGCTCGTGCTGATCGAGGACCGATCCCAAGTCGCTCGACTCGAGCGCGAGGTCGACCGCCTGGATCGTCTCGCCGGACTGTCGGAGCTGGCGCTCGGCGTCGCCCACGAGATCAAGAACCCACTGAACGGGGTGATGGGATTCGCATCCCTGATCGAGCGTCAGTCCGACCCGGAGCAGATCAAGCGCTACGCCGAGAAGATCGGGGCGGGCATGCGCGACGTCGACACGATCGTGAAGGCCATGCTCGCGTTCGCGCGACCGAGCGAGCGCGAGATCGCGCCGCGTCCGATCGGCGACTGCGTCGCCGCGGCGGCGGCCGAGGCAGGCATGCCGCGCGATCGGATCGAGGTCCGCGGTCCGAGTGAGCTCTGCGTCGACGGACCGACGATCGTGCGCGTCCTCGCGAACCTGTTCCGCAACAGCTGTGAAGCCGGGTCGGGTGCGATCGCGATCGATGTCACCGAGCAACCGAACGAGCTGTGCCTCGACGTCGTGGACGACGGTCCCGGTGTCGGGTCCGACGTGCGCGATCGCGTGTTCGAACCGTTCGTGTCGTCGAAGGACCGCGGCCACGGACTCGGGCTCGCGTTGGTCGCGCGCGTCCTGTCGTTCCTCGGTGGCTCGATCGAACTGCAGAACCCCGGCGAGAAGGGCGCGCACTTCCGAGTCCGCGTCCCGTACGCCGACGGAGGCGCGCATGGCTGACGACGTCGTCCTGCTCGCCGACGACGAGCCGTTGAGTCGGGAGTTCCTCGCCGAGGCCCTGCGGATGTGCGGCGTGCAGGTCGTCGAGGCCGAGGACGGTCTCGTCGCGATGGAGTTGCTCCGTTCGCTGTCGATCGACTACGTGTTCACGGATCTGCAGATGCCGCGGAAGGACGGCGTCGCGGTGCTGACCGAGTCCAAGTTGCTCGACCCCGATCGGCCGGTCGTGCTCGTCACGGCGCACGGAACGATGGGGGTCGCGATCGAAGCGATGCGCAGAGGCGCCGACGACATCCTCGAGAAGCCGGCCATGTTCGAGGACATCGAACTTGCTTTGACGCGGGTTCGGGAGCGACGTCGGCTTCGGCAGGAGAACCGGTTCCTGCGCGCGCAGAGCGTCGGTGACGACATGCTCGTCGAGAGCGCGGCCATGCGGGGGATCATGGAGATCGTCGCGCGGGTCGCGCCGAGCCCCGCCTCGGTGCTGATCCAGGGTGAGAGCGGCACGGGCAAGGAACGCGTCGCCGCGCACGTGCACCGGGCGAGCGATCGGGCCGACGGGCCGTTCGTCAAGGTCAACTGCGCCGCGATCCCCGAGAGCTTGATGGAGAGCGAATTCTTCGGCCACGAGGCCGGCGCGTTCACGGGGGCGAACAAGCGGCGCATCGGCTGCTTCGAACTCGCGGACGGCGGCACGCTGTTCCTGGACGAGGTCGCGGAGATGCCGCTCGGCCTGCAGGCCAAGTTGCTGCGCGCGCTCCAGGAAGGCGAGTTCGCCCGGGTCGGCGGCGGACGGACGATCTCGGTCGACGTGCGCGTGGTCGCGGCGACGAACCGCGACCTCGCGGCGGAAGTCGCGGCAGGTCGATTCCGTGAGGATCTCTACTACCGGCTCAACGTCGTTCCGATCGTGTTGCCGCCGCTGCGCGAGCGCCCCGACGAGATCCTCCCGCTCGCGAAGCGCTTCCTCGGCGACGACGTCGAGATCGACGCCGCGGCTGCCGACCTCCTCGTCCAGCACGGCTGGCGCGGCAACGTCCGGGAGCTGCAGAACCTGATCCAACGGGCGAGCCTGTTGTGCCGCGACGGCGTCGTGGACGAGCAGCTGATCGGTCCCTGGCTCGGCGTCGAGAACTCGTCGTCCACCGTCCCCGGTCGGGAGCGGGCGGATGCTGCACTCGAGGCCGGGCGATCGCTTCGTTCGGTCGAACAGGAGCTGATCCAGGTTACTCTGGATGCCTGTGGGGGTAATCGGACTCGCGCCGCGAAGATGCTGGGCATCGGCGTCCGTACCCTGTTCAACAAGCTGAAGGCTCTCGAAGAGACCTCCGCCGAGTCCTGACCGCGATGCCGAGTGTGAAGAGCGACCAACAAGCCAACCACGCGACCAACCTGCGTGGTCGCCGTCGGGCCCCGGTGCCGACCGGTCCGCTGTCGGGCAAGCGTTCGCCGCTGCGCCGGTTCCTCTCGCGGGCGCTCGCTCGCGTCAACGAGGCGCTCGACGTCCTGCCGCCCGGTCGCTGGCTCCACCGTCGCGTCCAGCGCAACACGCACTTCTCGCAGGTCGACATCGAACTGCGGCGCGGCGGTGCCGGGCTCGAAGGCATGCGCATCGCGTTCCTGTCCGACGTGCACTGCGGCTCGTTCATGAACGAATCCGACCTCTGTCGGATGTTCGAACGCGTCGCCGCGCAGGAGCCGGACATGATCTGCTTCGGTGGCGACCTCGTGAACACGCGCGAGCGCCAGGTCCTGATGCTGCGCAAGCCGCTCGGGCTCGTGAAGCCGCCGCTCGGAATCTATGCGGTCCCCGGCAACCACGATCACTTCTTCGGTCGCGACATCGGTCTGTGGGAAGCGTTCCTGCGCGAGCAGGGAGTCCACGTGCTGATCAATCGGGGCATGCGCGTGGAGCGCGACGGCAGCCCGCTGTGGGTCGCAGGCGTCGACGACCTCACCGAGGCCGAGCCGGACCTGGCGCGCGCGATGTACGGCGCCGATCCCGACGACCCGGTCCTGCTGCTGTCGCACCATCCGGACTTCTTCGTCGAGGCGATCGACGCGAACATCGACCTGCAGTTGAGCGGCCACACCCACGGCGGCCAGATCGTGTTCGGTGGCTGGACGCCGCTGAAGCACAGCGAGTTCGGCTACTGGCGTGGGCTGTTCGAACGCGAACTCAGCCAGCTCTACGTCAGCCGCGGCGTCGGAGTCACGGTGTTGCCGCTGCGGATCGGGGCCTCGGCCGAGGTCCCGGTCATCAACCTGCGCACGCCCCGGGTCGAGGGCTGAATTCGAGTCACACGCTCAGCTTGTGCCAGAATCGCATGCCGCGGAGCGTGAACACGCCGGCGGCCGATGCGCAGGCGATGAGTCGTGACGTTCGCTCCTCCGGCAGGTCGAGTCCTCCGCTGAACCACAGCACGAGGAACAGCAGCGTGTAGGACACCGCCTCGGCCGTGACCGCTTCACCGTGGAAGCGCGCATCGAACCACGCCGAGAACATCCACGTCACGATGTCGGCGACGAACACGCCGAACAGGACCGCGGCGACGATCGGGTAGACACTCGACCACCAGAACAGCAGACCGTACCCGAGGAATCGGCCGACCACCGCGCCCCAGCGCAGCAGATTGTCGAGCCGCCGTAGCGTCGCGGCGTCCTCGGCGCGCCGCTGGATGTCCGGGTCCGGCTCGTGTTCGACGTCGGGCACCGCCTCGTGCGTGCCGGGGAACGACAACGATCGATGGCACGGCTTGCAGAGCCAGAGGTGGGCGACCATCGTCAGGTGGAACACGTCGTCCACGGTGCCGCAACGGCTGCACTCGCGGATCGGGATCACGGTCGCCCTCGGGTGTTCGCGGATGGTCGGTGCCACGTTGGATATGTCGGCACTCGCCCTGATGTGGGATGAGCGGAGTGGGGTGAACCCTTATGTTGGAGGCATGCGCGAGCGGCGGCCGGTGACGTTGTCCCGATACCTCGTCGGGCGGATCGCGTGGATACCGCCGATGCTCGTGGCGATCACGTTGGCGACGTTCCTGGTTCT
>JAGQQZ010000082.1 GCA_020425915.1 Planctomycetota bacterium
TACTTCACCGACGTCACGGCGAGCTCCGGGCTCGCCGGGCCTCTGCAGGACTCGTACGGCTTCACGGTCAAGTTCGTCGACATGGACGGCGACCACGACAACGACCTGCTCTGGGTCAGCGACTTCGGCACCGGGCGCTACTTCCGGAACGAGGGGGGCGGGCACTTCGTCGACTTCACCGCCGCGTCCGGAACGATGCTCGAAGACACCGAGATGGGTGTCACGATCAACGACTTCAACGAGGACGGGCTTCTCGACTTCTGGGTCACGACCGTGGTCGAGAACGGGTTCTACGTGAACCTCGGCGACAACGTGTTCGACGAGCGCGCCGAGGAGTCCGGGGTCCGCAACAGCGGCTGGGGCTGGGGTGCGATTTCGATCGACTGGAACCACGACACGCTGGTCGACATGATCGGGACCAGTTGGGAGGGCCACCATTACGCCTTCCTGAACGTCTCGAACGAACCCGCCGACCTCCTGTTCCAGGACGTCCACGAGTCGATCGGCCTGCAGATCACGAGTTCGGGTCGCGGCTTGTCGAACCTCGATTACGACAACGACGGCGATCAGGACTTCGCGGTGTTCACCTGGTTCACCGACTTCCGTCTCTATCGCAACGATCTCGCCCATCGCGGCACCACCAACTGGCTGCGAGTCGCGCTCGATCGCGGCTGCAGTGACACCGTGCCGCCTGACGGGTTCGGGGCGATCGTCCGCGCACGAATCGGCGACCGCACGCAGACGCGGCTACTCGACGGCGGCAGCAACTACCTGTCGAACAGCGAGTTCAGCGCCCATTTCGGACTCGGCGCGAACACCGCGGTCGACGAACTGGTCGTCGAGTGGCCGGATGGCGTGGTCACGACGCTGACCGACGTCGCGGTCAATCAGTTCCTGACCGTGCTCTACCCGCCGACACGCTCGTGCTTCCGACTCGCCGGCGCGGGTTGCGGCATCGGGGAGCACCACCCGCGGATCGCGCCGCGGTTCGGCGCCGCCCCGGCCCTCGGTGCGATGTTCTTTCTGGACGCCTTCGACATTCCGACGACGGCACCACTCGCGTCGTTGCTGATCTCGCTCGAGGCACCCGACGGCCTCGGAACCGACCTCGCATCCCTCGGCGCGCCGGGTTGTCGCCTGTTTCCGTCGGGCCAGATCCTCGCGTTGCCGAAGCGAACGATCGCCGGATTCGCGCAGTGGCGCATGGACATCCCGGCGATTCCGGAATTCGACGGACTCGAGTTCGTGACCCAGATGGCGACGATCGACATCGGCGACGCGGAGCCTCGGATCGGCTTGAGCAACGCCCTCTACGGCGTCTGCAAATAGGCTCACTCGCCGTACTGGAGGCGATGCAGCCGCCAGTAGACACCCCGCAAGCCGAGCAGTTCCTCGTGCGGACCCTGCTCGACGACCCGACCTTCGTGCAGCACGACGATCCGATCTGCCCGCCGCACGGTCGACAGGCGGTGCGCGATGATCAGCGAGGTTCGACCTGCCATCAGGCGGCGCACCGCTGCCTGCAGCAGTTCCTCGGTGTGGGTGTCGACGTTCGCCGTCGCTTCGTCGAGAAGCAGCACCTCCGGTTCGAGCACCAGGACGCGCGCGAACGCGAGTAGCTGCCGTTCGCCTGCGGAGAGATTCTTCCCGCGTTCCGCCACCGGCTCGTCGAGCCCACGGGCGAAACCGGCCACCACTTCGTCGAGCCCGATTTCGCGAGCCGCGGCCAACGCGTCCTCGCGGGAGCGCTCGGGAGCCCCGAGCAACACGTTGTCGAGCACCGTGCCATGGAACAGGAACGGATCCTGCGCGACGAGCGAGACCCGGTGCCGCAGCTCCTCGAGCGGCAATTCCCGAATGTCGATGCCGTCCAGCGCGATCGAGCCGTGGTCCAGTTCGTACAGCCGGGTCAACAGGCCGAACAGCGTGGACTTGCCCGAGCCGGTCGCGCCGACGATCGCGACGCTCTCGCCCGGCGCGATCTCGAGGTCGATGTCATGGATCACGTCGTGGCCAGGTTCGTACCCGAACGACACATCGCGGAACGACACACGACCCCGACCGTGCGCGTACGAGACCGGCCCGGGCGAGGCCGGCTCGACGGCCTCGTCGAGCAGGGCCAGGATCCGCTCGCTGGCGACGACACCGTTCTGCAGCACCGTGTACTTGAGCGACAGGTCGTTCAGCGGCACGAAGAATCGCTGCATGTAGTCGACGAACGCGAACAGCACACCGAACGTCACCGCGCCTTCGCCGCCACCGATCGCCATTCCGCCGCCGACGAACACGATCAGGGCAGTCGTGAACGAACTCAGCAGTTCCGTCGCCGCCGACAGCACCGACTCCCATCGCACCGATCGCAACTGCGCGGTGCAGACGCCGGAGTTGATCGTCCCGAACTCGTCCTGGCGGCGCTGCTCCTGACCGAACATCTGCACGATCGGCATGCCGGACACTTGCTCGTGCAGGAAGCCGTTGAGTTCGGACAGCCGGCCGCGCATCGCCGCATAGGCCCCGCGCACGCGGGTCCGTACGAACATCGTGACGATGACGAGGACCGGCACCATCAACATCACCGATCCGGTCAGCGGCACGTTCAGACTGAGCATCAGCCAGACCGCGACGACGAGGAACACGAGGTCCCCTAGCACGGTCACCATGCCGGACGAGAACATCTCTTGCAAGGCCTCGACGTCGGTCGTGATCCGGCCGACCAGTCGACCCGTCGGAGACTTGTCGAAGTACCGTGCCGGCAGCCGTTGCACGTGCGCGAACACCTGACACCGCAACCGGAGGAGAGCACGCTGTCCGGCGCGCTCGATGACCGCCTGCTGTGAGTATCGGGCGACCATCTCGAGCACGGAGACCCCGAAGAACGTCCATGCGACGTACCAGAACCCGGGCCCGATCTTCCCGCCGACGAGGTAGTCGTCGATCGCATGCATGACCAGCCAGGGCTGTGCGAGGCGGCAGCCGGCGTTCACGAGCAGCCAGAACAGACCCTGACGAATCAGGGCACGCTGGGGCCGTACGACGTTCAGGAACCAGCGCCAGAGCTCGCGGCGGGAGGGACCCCGCGCTTCGCGCCCGGCGTTCGTCGAGACGGCGGTCACGACTGGCCTCCGTCGAGCCCGAGCTCCCGTGACAGCTCCTCCCGTTCGCTCTGCTTGGCCCAGACCGAGGCGTAGAACGGGCTGCGCGCCATCAGCTCCTCGTGGGTCCCGATCGCCGTCAGGCGTCCGTCCTCGAGGACGAGGATCCGATCCGCGCGCTGCACGGTTCGCAAACGATGGGCGACGACGAGCGTCGTGCGCCCCTCCATGATCGGGCGCAGCCGTTCGAGGATCGTGTCGGCGGTCGGTGGGTCGACGGCGGAGAGGGTGTCGTCGAGCAACAGGATGCGTGGCCGCAGCAAGGCGACCCGGGCGATCGACGTTCGCTGCCGCTGGCCACCGCTCAGATTCACGCCGCGCTCCCCGATCATCGTGTCCAGTCCCCGCGGCAGTCGCGCCAGGTCATCTTCAAGGTTCGCCACGCGAACCGCCGCCTCGACTTCGTCGCGTCCGGCGGTCGGCGCGCCGAAGCGCACGTTGTCGATCAACGCCTCGCTGAACAGAAACGCGTCCTGTGGCGCCATCCCGACGTGCGCACGCAGCGCGCCGAGCGGCACGTCGACGAGGTCGACGCCATCGAGTTCGATCTGGCCGCGATCGATCTCCACCTGACGCGCGATCGCGCGGAGCAGCGTGCTCTTCCCCGCGCCGACCGGCCCCACGATCCCGATCGTCTCACCCGGTCGCACATCGAAGCTGACGCCGTGCAGTGCCGATCGAGCGTCCTCGGGCGAGGTCGAATCGACGCCCTCCAGTTCCACCCGCAGATTCGACACATGAATCCCGCCGGGCCCCAGGGCTGCCCGGACCGGTTCGGTCGAATCCGAGATCGAGGGTTCGAGATCGAGATACTCGCCGATCCGCCCCAACGCCGCGGCGCCCCGCTGCAGCGAACTCAGCACGAACCCGAGCGTCCGCGTCGGAGCCGCGAGCATGTTCAGATACAGCACGACCGACACGAGCGCGCCCAGCGTCAGCTGTCCGGTGTCCACGCGCGGCGCGCCGAACGCGAGCACCGAGAACGTGCACAACGCGGCCAGGAACGTCATCAGCGCCGTCAACGACGCGCGAACCTTGCCGACCATGACCTGTGTGTCCGCGTAGCCCCCGGCCAACTCCTCGAATCGCGCACGGTCGTGAGCCTCGATGCCGAGGCTCTTGATCACGCGATGACCGGTCAGGCTCTCGTCGACCTTGGCGCTGACTTCGCCGAGTCGTTCCTGCGCCCGACGCGTCCCGACCTGCACGCGTCGGGCGAGGCGATGCGCCGCCACCAGGAACAGCGGGAACGGCAGCAGCCCGAGGATCGCCAGTTCGCCGTTGGCCGAGACCAGGAACCAGGTGCCGACTCCGTACAACACTGCGGTCTCGACGAGGTAGAGGAACACCGGACCGAGCAGACCCTGCACGTTCTGCATGTCGTTCACGCATCGCGACATGATCTGCCCCGTGCGGTGACGCACGTAGAACGACGGCGCCAACCGGACGAGTCGTCCGAACAGGTCTTCGCGGACGTCCTGGATCGCCAACCGCGAGTTGCCGAGGATCATCAGCCGACTCGTCGTGCGCACGAGGGCGCCGAGTGCCGCGGCGACGACGATCCCGATCGCTCCGAAGGTCACCTGTCGACGAACGTCGGCAAGATCGGCGGCTTGGGTGTGTCGCAGCTCGTCGATGGTGTCGCCGAGCAGGGACGGCACGAGGAAGCGCAACACGACGGCCGCGATCACGCAGATCGACCCCAGCAGGTAGCGCCCACGGTACCGACCGAGATACGGCAGGAGCCGCCGAAGCGACCGGAGCAGCGGCTCGTTCTTCCCGGTCGAGTTAGTCTCCGCGGCGATCAA
>JAGQQZ010000083.1 GCA_020425915.1 Planctomycetota bacterium
GCGTAGTCCTTGGCGCCGAAGATCTGCACGTTGGTCGTGCCAGGGATGCGCTTCAGCTCGTCGAGGACGTTGAGCGTGACGTAGTTGCTGATGTAGAGGTTGTCGAAGTTGCCGTTCGGCGACATGAACGCGACGACCTGCAGGAACGACGACGAGCCCTTCTCGACGATCACGCCCTGACGGCGCACTTCCTCGGGGAGTCTGGCCTCGGCCTGCGCGACGCGGTTGTTGACGTCGAGCGCAGCCTGGTCGATGTCGGTGCCGATGTCGAACGTGATCTGCAGCTCGAGCAGGCCGTTGCTGCCCGAGGTCGAGTTCATGTAGAGCAGACCTTCGACGCCGCTGATCTGGTTCTCGAGCGGGGCGGCGACGGTCTTCTCGAGCACGTCGGCCGACGCGCCCGGGTAACTCGCGCGGACGATGACCTGCGGCGGCGCGACCTCGGGGTACTGCGCGATCGGCAGGACCTGCATCGACGCGAGGCCCGCGAGGATGATGATCAGCGAGAGGACCGTCGCCAGGATCGGCCGGTCGATGAAGATGCGGGAGAACATCCGGGGTCAGTCCTTCCGATCCTCGTCGACGACGATCGGTGCGCCGGGTCGCAACTTGACGAGGTTGTCGAGGATCACGCGGTCGCCGGCGGCGAGGCCGTCGAGCACGACCCACGCGCGTTCGGTCGTGTCGCCGTTCTCCACGTCGACCCACTCGCCGACGTGGACCGAGCGCGGCTGCGCGATCGTGTGGCCGGCCTCGTCCTGGTCGACGACCATGACGAGCTTGCCCTGCGGACTCTCGAGCACGCAGCGCTGCGGGATCGCGATCGCGTCATCGAGATAGGCGCCGCTCAGCACGACGCGCACGGCCTGTCCGGCCAAGAGCTTGCCACCGGGATTCGCCAGCGTCGCGCGCATCGGGATCGAGCCCGTGCGCTCGTCGAGTCGGCCGGCCGTGAAGTCGATCGCCCCGCCGCTCGCCAGCACGTGGCCATGGCGATCCTGCAGCGAGACCTCGAGCTTGCCGCCGGCTGGGAGCGCGATCCGGCCGGACGCGAGGTCGCGGTCGATGCGGAACTGCTGGTTGTCGCTGCGCTGGAAGTCGACGTGGATCGGATCGAGCTGCAACAGAGTCGTCAGCAGTCCGTTCTCGCTCGTCGGGTCGACGAGGCTGCCCTGCGGTCGCAGCTCGCGCCCGATCCTTCCGGCGATCGGAGCGCGGACCTCGGTGTAGCCGAGATCGACCTCGATCTGGGTCAGTCGCGCGCGCGCGGCGGCGAGCGACGCCTGGGCGATGCGTGCGGCGGAGACGGCGTCGTCGCGCTCCTTCTCGGTGACGGCGTCCTGCGCGACCAGCGGTTCGAGTCGCGCAGCTTCGCGATCGGTCTGCTCGACCTGCGCCTCGGCCACGGCGACCTCGGCGGCGGCGGCCTCGCGCTGGGCGAGCAGCGGCCTACGGTCGATCGAGAACAGCAGGTCGCCGGCATCGACCATCGAGCCCTCCACGAACTGCCGTCGCTCGAGGAATCCGGCGACCCGTGCGCGGATCTCGACGTGGCGCGACGCGGCGGTGATGCCGAGATAGCGGAACGTCGTCGGGAGATTGCGCTGCGTCACGGTCACCGTGGCGACCGGAACGGGCTGGGGTGGGGGATGTGAGCCGGTGGGCTCGTGTCGGCACGCTGCCAACGCGACGAGCGCGGCCAGGAGGGGCTCGGTGCGCATTTTCGATGGGGCCGTGGGTGGGTGGCGTGAGCGGAACTGGATACATACATGCGTGCATGTATGCAACGATCGAGTTAGGATTCCGCGGCGCTCACCGACGGGACTTCGTCGGACGGGCCCGACGCGACGCAACGAGATGGCACGCAAGACCAAGGCCGAGGCACGAGCCACCCGCGATCGAATCCTCGACGCGGCCGAGGTGATGTTCTGCGTGCGCGGTGCGGCCCGCACCTCGCTGCACGAGATCGCCGAGAGCGTCGAGATGACGCGGGGCGCGGTCTACTGGCACTTCAAGGACAAGTACGACCTGCTCCTGGCGCTTTGGGAGCGCGCCAAGTTGCCGATCGAGGAGGCGCTGGACGCGATCGACGCCGAAGTCGAACTGTCCCCGCTGCAACGGATCAAGAAGAAGGTCATGGGCCTGTTCCACCGCATCGTCCACGACGAGCGCACGCGGAACCTGCTGACGATCCTGCTGTTGCGCTGCGAGATGGTCGACGAGGTCGCGGCCGCGCGCGAGCACATCCTCGGTCAGCGCGACGAGTGCCTCGACAAGTTGGTCGGCGAGTTCGCGGCTGCGATCCAGTGCGGGGAGCTCCGCGACGACGTCGAGCCTCGTGCGGCCGCGATCGGTCTGCACGCGATCGTGGACGGTCTCGCCTACCACTGGCTACTCGATGCGAGCCGCTTCGACCTCGAGGTGGTCGGCGGCTCGACGCTCGAGGGCTGGCTCACCGGACTGGGCTCGATGGACCGCGTCGGCGGCTGACGCACGGTCGCGGTCGCGCCTCAGCCACCGAGTCGCTCGGCATAGGCTTCCTCGTGGAAGCCGACGAACCAGGTCTTGCCGGTGCGGATCGTCGGTGCTCGCAGGTTGCCGGACGGCCCGATGACGGCCTTCTCGAACTCGCTCGCGTCGAACGAGTCCTTCTTCGGCTCGAACGTCAGGACCTTCTTGCCCTTCGCGACGATGACCTTGGTCGCGTCTCCGAACAGGTCGTCCAAGCTGTCGGCACCGAACCGTTCCTTGCTGGCGTTGACCGTCTCACGGACGGTGGCTCCGACGCGTTCGAGGAACGCGTCGGAGCGCTTGCAGCTCGTTCAACCCTTGCGGTGGTAGTACCAGTCGATTCGCTTGCTCATGGTGCTCGGGATACCACCGCCGCCGCCGCGTTTCCACGGCGTCGTCCTTCGCCCGACTGTCCCCGAAGCTCCAGGTGAGGACTTGGAAGCGGTACAATGCGGGGCGGTCCGCGAATCTCATGAAATCCTTCGAACGAGAACGTGCCCGGATGGTCGATCGGCAGATCGCTGCCCGTGGCGTCCGCAACGAACGAGTCCTGAACGCCATGCGCACGGTGCCGCGCGAGGAGTTCGTCGCGGGACGAATGCGTGAGTTCGCGTACGAGGACTCTCCGCTGCCGATCGAGGAGGGACAGACGATCTCGCAGCCGTACATCGTCGCCGTGATGGCGGAGGCGTTGGACCTGCGGCCGACGGATCGGGTGCTCGAGGTCGGTGCGGGCTCGGGTTACGCGGCGTGCGTCCTGAGTCGGATCGCGGCCGAGGTGTTCGCGATCGAGCGTTGGGAACAACTCGCGCAGCTCGCGCAGGAGCGCGCCGACCGCCTCGGCTACGACAACGTGCGTGTGCTGTGCGGCGATGGCACGCGCGGGTGGGCGGAGCACGCTCCGTTCGACGCGATTGCGGTCGCCGCCGGTGGTCCCGAGGTGCCGCAGAGTCTGCTCGAACAACTCGCGATCGGCGGTCGACTCGTGATCCCGGTCGGCAAGGACGCTCGGACCCAAGAGCTCCTGCACATCCGCCGAACCGGCGAGCACGCGTTCGATCGCAAGAGCCTCGGCGCGGTGCGGTTCGTCCCGCTGATCGGGAGCGAGGGATGGCTCGCGGACGGCACGCCGGCACCGACGCGACGGGCAGCACCGCAGGTCGCCGCCGCTCGAGCGACGCGGACGGACGTCAGCCAGGTCGTTCGCGAGTCGTGCGAACCGTTCGACGATCTCGAGTTCGCCGACCTGGCGCCGTTGCTCGACCGGATCGGTGACAGCCGTGTCGTGCTCATCGGCGAGGCGTCACACGGGACCAGGGAGTTCTATCGGATGCGCGCGCGCATCACGCAGGCGCTGATCGAACAACGCGGCTTCGACGTCGTCGCGATCGAGGGCGACTGGCCGGACACCGAGACCGTCGATCGCTACGTGCGCGGTCGCAGCGGTCCGGATCTGCGATCGATGGCGTACTCGCGGTTCCCGACCTGGATGTGGCGCAACCGCACGACCCGCGAATTCGTCGACTGGCTCAAGGAGCACAACGACGCGATCGCCGAACCGGCCGCCAAGGTGTCGATGCACGGTCTCGACCTCTACAGCCTCGACAATTCGATCGGCGCCGTGCTCGCGTACCTCGACGAGGTCGATCCGGTCGCAGCGCGCGCGGCGCAGGTCCGCTACAGCTGCTTCTCGCCGTGGGAGACCGACCCGGCGGTGTACGGGCGCGCGGCCGTGTCGGGTCGCCTGCCGAGCTGCGAGGCGCACGTCGTCGCGACGCTGAAGGACCTGCTGCAGCGCCGGCTCGACTACATCGAGCGAATCGCGAAGGACGGGGAGCGCTTCTTCGATGCCGAGCAGAACGCGCGCGTCGTGCGCGACGCAGAGCACTACTACCGGACGATGTACTACGGTGCCGCGGACTCCTGGAACCTCCGTGACCAGCACATGTTCGAGACGCTGCAGATGGTGCTGGCGCATCGCGGACCCGAATCCCGTGCGATCGTCTGGGCGCACAACTCGCACGTCGGCGATGCGCGCGCGACCGAGATGAGCGCACGGGGCGAGCTCAACATCGGCCAACTCGTGCGTGAGTCGTACGGCGACCGGTGCTACGTGATCGGGTTCGGCACCGACCACGGCACGGTCGCCGCGGCGTCGAACTGGAACGAACCACTCGAGTTCAAGACGGTCCGCCCGTCGCACGAACGCAGCTACGAGCGTGTCTGCCTCGACAGCGGCCGACCGGCCTTCCTGCTGCCGTTGCGCACACCGCACCGTGACGATCTCCGAGACGTGCTCGCCGAGCCGCGGCTCGAGCGCGCGATCGGCGTGATCTACCGGCCGGAGACCGAACTCCTGAGCCACTACTTCCAGGCCGTGCTGCCGATGCAGTTCGACGAGTACGTGTGGTTCGAGGAGACGAACGCCATCGAGCCGATCGAGGCGCACGAGGTCCAGGGCGTGCCGGAAACCTATCCGTTCGGAGTCTGACCGTGGTTGCCTCCTCGCGATCACTCGACCAGGCGGCGTCGCTCATGGACGCGTTCGCCGCTCGCACCGGTCTGCGCGGTGACCGTCCGGA
>JAGQQZ010000084.1 GCA_020425915.1 Planctomycetota bacterium
AACGGGTTCGGGCTCTTGATGCCCGCGAAGTCGATCGACAGGTCAGGCATCCTGCTCTCCTCGCAACATCGCGTCGATCGCGCGCGCGGCGGCCTGCCCGTCGTGCGCGGCGTTGACGACTTCCTTGCCTCCGTTGACGGCGTCCCCGCCGGCGAACACCCGCGGGTTACCGGTGGCGAACGTGTCGGGGTCGACGACGATGCGGCCGCGGTCGTCGCAGGTCACGCCGTCGAACTGTTCGGCGAGGGCGCGCAACTTCGCCTGCCCGATCGCCACGACGACGAGGTCGGTCGGGAAGACCGCGCGCGTGCGGTCGGTCGGAACGCCGTCGTCGGTGTCGACGACACGGACACCGGTCACGCGGCCGTGATCGCGCACGATCTCGGCGACGGCGGCCTCCTCGATCAGCGCGACGCCCTCGTCGAGCCCCGGCTTGACCTCATGGTCGTAGGCCGACATCGCGCCGCGGCGGCGACGGTACGCCATCGAGACCGTGTGGATGCCGAGCGCTTTCAGTTCGCGCGCGACGTCGATCGCGGTGTTCCCGCCGCCGATCACGACAGCACGGCGGACACCGTCGAGCTTGTGGCCCGGGTCGGTCTTCATGCCGCGGATCCAGTGTGTCGCACCGATGACTCCCGGTCCGTCCTCGCCCTCGATGCCGAGGTGGGAGTCTCCACCGAGGCCCGGGCCGAGGAACACGGCGTCGTAGTCGTCCAGGAGTTGCTCTGCGGTGACGTCCTTGCCGACCGTCGTCCGGGTGCGGATCTCGACGCCGAGTCGTTCGATGAACTCGACTTCGCGCAGCGCGCCGTCGACCCGCAGCTTGTAGGGAGCGACGCCGCTGACGTTGAGGCCGCCGGCCAGCGACTCCCGTTCGAACAGCACGGCGCGGTGCCCGAGCAGCGCGAGTGTGCCGGCGCAGGCGAGGGACGCGGGACCGGCGCCGACGAGCGCGACGGACCTGCCGGTGGGTTCGCGTTTCGTCAGCAGGTCTGGCGACGCACCGAGGTCCATCGCGTGGCGCTGCAGTCTCCCGATCGGGATCGGCTCACGGTCCTGCTCGAGGTAGACGCAGGTGGATTCGCACAAGACCTCGACCGGACAGACGCGGGCGCAGCTCGCGCCGAGCAGGTTCGAGCGGAGGATCGTTCGGGCGGAGCCGCGCAGGTTGCCGGTCGCGATCTTCCGGATGAACGTCGGGATGTCGATCGCGGTCGGACAGCTCTTGATGCACGGCGCGTCGAAGCAGTAGAGGCATCGCGCGGCTTCGAACGCGGCTTCCGATGGACTCAGCGGCGGGTACTTGTCCTCGAAGTGATTCTCGAGGCGCCCGTCGTCACGGCCGAAGGACTGGGCTCGCGCGCTCATGCGCTCTCCATCGCGACGAACGCCTCGCCGAGGATCCGCAGGGCCTCGTCCACGTCGTCGGGCCCCACCGTCATCGGCGGCGCGATGCGGACGACGTTGCCGTGCAGTCCACCCTTGCCGATCAGCAGACCGCGCTGCTTGGTCTCCTCGAACAGGCGCACGGTGGCCGCCGCGTCAGGCGTACGGTCGCCGGCCTCCTCGTTCGCGACGAGTTCGATCGCCTGCATGAGTCCCTTGCCGCGGACGTCGCCGATCTTGCGCGGGTGCTTGCGCTGCAGCGCCTCGAGTCCTTCGCGCAGTCGCGCGCCCTGGGTCTCGCTGTTGCCGGGGAGATCCTCGCTCTCCATGACGTCGAGCGTCGCGTTGGCCGACGCGCACGACATCGGGTTGCCGCCGAACGTCGAGATCGTCATCGCGCGGAACGAGTCGGCGATCTCCTCGGTCGCGACGGTCGCGGCGAGCGGCATGCCGTTCGCGATGCCCTTCGCCATCGTCATGATGTCGGGCTCCACGCCCCAGTGTTCGATGCCGAACCACTTCGATCCCGTGCGGCCGAAGCCGGTCTGCACCTCGTCGCAGATGAACACGCCGCCGTGCTTGCGGACGATGTCGACGACGACTTCGAAGTACTCGGGCGGCGGCGTGACGAAGCCGCCGACGCCCTGGATCGGTTCGGCGAGGAATCCCGCGATCCGTCCCGTCGTCGTCGTGCGGATCAGTTCCTCGACGTCGGTCGCGCACTTCACCTTGCAGCCCGGATAGGTCTGGCCGAACGGACAGCGGTAGCAGTAAGGCGAGACCGCGTGCTTGACCGCCGCGATCTGCGTCGGGACCGCGCGCCACGGGGCGTGCGCGGTCAGTGATTGGGCCAGGAGGCTCCGGCCCGAATAGCCGTGGCGCAGCGCGATGATTTCCTGCGCGCCGGTGTACACCTGGGCGAGCGTGACCGCCGTCTCGTCCGCTTCGGTGCCGGACGCCGTGAAGAAGCTCTTCTTGAGCTTGCCCGGAGTGATGCGTGCGAGCCGCTCGGCGAGTTCGACGATCGGCACGGTCGGATAGAGCGTCGAGACGTGGCCGAGCCGTTCGATCTGTGCTTCGACCGCGCTCGTGACGCGCGGATCGCAGTGACCGATCGAGATCGTGAGGATGCCGCCGAAGAAGTCGAGGTACTCGCGGCCGTCGAGGTCGCGCACGCGCAGACCCGAGCCGCTGTCGAGCACGAGCGACTCGGCGTAGTAGTTCGCGACGGCCGGGAACAGGAACTCCGCGTGCTTCCGGCGGACGTCTTCGCTGGTGCGGACTTCGGTCACGCGAGGGTCCTCCGCAGGTAGCGCCCGGCACCGCGTTCGACGTCGAGCTTGCCTTCGCGACACTGCACGCGGCCGTCGACGATCACGTACGACGGCGTGCCCTTGGTCTCGAAACCCTCGAAGATGCTGCGGTCGCAGCGGTGGGCGTGTGTCTTGGCCGAGATCGTGCCGCTCGCGGCCGGGTCCCAAACCACGATGTCGGCGTCGGCGCCGACCGTGATCGAACCCTTGCGCGGGTAGAGGCCGAAGATCTTCGCGGCGCGTGTCGACGTCAGGTCGACGAACTCGTTCAGGGTCAGCCGGTCCTCGAGCACGCCGTAGGTGTAGAGCAGCGCGAGGCGGTTCTCGATCCCCGCGGCGCCGTTCGGGATCGAGCGGAAGTCGTCCTTGCCTCGGTCCTTCTGGCCGACCTGATTGAACGGGCAGTGGTCGGTCGCGACCGTGTGCAGCGCGCCGAGCTTCAGCGCGTTCCACAGCACTTCCTGGTGGCCACGCGGCCGGATCGGGGGTGACATCACGTACGCCGCGCCCTCGAAGTCGGGCTTGTCGTAGACCGAGTCGTCGAGCAGCAGGTACTGGGTGCAGGTCTCGCCGTAGACGTCGACCCCGTTCATGCGGGCGGCGATGATCGCGTCGACCGACTCCTTGCAGGTGACGTGCACGACGTAGACCGGCTGGCCGGTCATCCGGCTCATCATCAGCGCGCGGGCCGTCGCCTCACCCTCGACCGCGGGTGGCCGCGAGAGGGCGTGGTACTTCGGCGCGGTCAGGCCCTGGCCGAACAGCTTGTTCTGCAGTTCGACGACCATGTCGCCGTGTTCGGCGTGCACCGTGACGAGCGAACCGAGCTCCTTCGAGGTCTTCATGACCTCGATCAACTCGGGGTCGTCGACGCCGATCGCGCCGCGGTACGCCATGAACGTCTTGAACGAAGTGATGCCCTCGTCGCGCACGCAGCGGGTCATCCACTCCTTGGTCTGGTCGCCCCACCAGGTGACCGCCATGTGGAACGCGTAGTCCGCGACGGCCTTGCTCGCCTTGTCGTGCCAGGCGGCGAGCGCGTCCATGAGGTCTTCGTCGCGCGCGGGGATCACGAAGTCGATGATCGACGTCGTCCCGCCGGCGACGCCGGCCGCGGTTCCGGACTCGAAGTCGTCCGCCGAGACCGTGCCCATGAACGGCAGTTCCATGTGCACGTGCGGATCGAGCCCGCCGGGCATCACGAGTTGCCCCGATGCGTCGATCACCTCGTCCCCCGGGCGGTGGTCGAGGTTCTCGCCGATCGCGCGGATCGTGCCCTCGTCGCAGTAGACGTCGCCGACGAACTCGTCGATCGCGGTGACGATGCGGCCGTTCTTGATCAGGATGCCCATGGGTTGCTCCTCACGGCAGCAGCCGTGTCATGTCCTCGTACGTCTCCGGTCGCCGGTCGCGATAGAACTGCCAGACGCGTCGCACTTCCTCGATCATGTCGAGGTCCATGTCGGCGACGACGAGTTCGTCGTCGTCCTCGGACGCTTCGGCGAGGAAGTTGCCGCGCGGGTCGATGAAGTAGCTGTTGCCGTAGAACTTGCCGATGTTCCACGGTGACTCGGTGCCGACGCGGTTGATGCAACCCATGAAGTAGCCGTTGGCGACCGCGTGGGCGGGTTGCTCGAGGCGCCAGAGATACTGCGACAGGCCGGCGACCGTCGCGGACGGGTTGAACACGATCTCGGCGCCGTGCAGCCCGAGGATGCGCGCGCCTTCGGGGAAGTGTCGGTCGTAGCAGATGTAGACGCCGACCTTCGCGAACGCGGTCTCGAACACCGGGTAGCCGAGGTTGCCGGGCTTGAAGAAGTACTTCTCCCAGAAGCCCGACGTGTGCGGGATGTGGTTCTTGCGGTACTTGCCGAGGTAGGTGCCGTCAGCGTCGATCACGGCTGCGGTGTTGTAGTAGACGCCGGCGATCTCGCGCTCGTAGATCGGGACGACGATCACCATGCCGAAGCGGCGGGCGAAGTCGGCCATGATGTCGGTCGTCGGTCCGGGAACCGGTTCGGCCGCGTCGTACCAGCGGGGGTCTTGGCTGGGACAGAAGTACGGGGCGTTGAAGAGTTCCTGGAGGCAGAGGACCTGGACTCCCTGCTCGCCGGCGCGCTCGATCATCGGGACGTGCTTCTCGAGCATCGCGGTTTGAATCTCCGCGACGGTGCGCTGCTCGTCGTTGATGGGGTTGGCGCATTGGATGAGGCCGGACTTGAGGGTGCGGGACATGGTTGTTGAGTATGGAGGTTGGGGGGGTGGGGTGCATCTGGTGTTGGGTGATGTGTTGGAGTGGGGTGCGGTGGTGTGAGGTGTTGGGGGAGGGCCTCTGCTCGGGTTCGGAAGCTGG
>JAGQQZ010000085.1 GCA_020425915.1 Planctomycetota bacterium
TCGAGTCGGTGCTCGCGCAGACCTACGGTCACTTCGAGCTGCTCGTCGTCGACGACCGTTCGCCCGATCGGACCGTCGAGCTCGCCAAGTCGATCGACGATCCGCGCATCACGGTGCGGATCAACGAGACCAACCTCGGTCTCGGCAACAGCGTGCTCCAGGCGCTCGCGTCCTGCAGGACGCCGTACGTCGCGCTGCTGAACTCGGACGACCTGTTCCACCCCGAGCGCCTCGCGAAGTGTCGCGAGGCGTTGCTCGAACGACCTTCCGCCCAGATGGTCGCGACCGGACTGTTCGTCGTCGACGCCGAGAACGGTCGCCTGACGACCGGCAACACCGGCCGGCTCCGCGACGGCGAGGAGGTGTTCGACTGGACCGGTTGGTACGCGAACGCGCAGCCGGACACGGTCGACCCGGCCGCGATGTTCGGCGAGCTGCTGTCGGGGAACTTCCTCGCGACGAGTTCGAACCTGTTCTGTCGGACCGAGTTCTTGCGCGCGCAGGCCGAGGAGCTGCAGCAGCTCAAGTACTGCCTGGACTGGCAGCTGTTCCTCGAGGCGGCGCGGACCGAGGCGCTCGTCTACCTGCCCGAGCGACTCGCGTCGTACCGGCTGCACGCCGCGAACACGGTGTGGTTCCACGAGGGACGGCGTTGGAGTTACTACCTCGAGGTCAACCGCGTCGTGTCCGGCATGGTCTCGAAGTTCGCCGTGGAGCGCGGCGAGGAGCACGACTCCGAGGTGCTCGAGCTACTGGTCGAACGCGTCGTCGACAATCCGGAGATCGATGGCTTCGCGTTGTTCGTCAACCATCTGCTCGGCGGCGCCGACCTCGAACACCTGAGCGAGAACGACGCCACGGTCGAGGCGTTGGTCGCGCGACTCAACGCGCGCACCGAAGTGCTCACCCGTGCCTTCTACGCCCTGCGCGAGCTCGGGCGTGACGACGTCGACTTCGGCGATCTGCGCCACGTCCCCGAGCTGCGCGTCGACCGGATCCTCGGTCAGCTCCAGGACGACGAGTTGCGCTCGCTGCGCGGGGCCAACGCCTGGCTCAACGAGGAACAGAACGACCTCAAGCGCGAGCTGTCGAAGCTCCGTTTCGATCTGCGGGACACGAGCGAGCGGGCCGACGCCGAACTCGACCGATTGTCCGAGGCCTTGACCAAGCTCGCCGTCGGCCTGCGGCACATCGACGAGGAGTTCACACCCCCGCCGGCTTCGGGTGCGCACGAGGACCTGCTGAGCCGGTTCGGGGTCGAGCTGTCCCGGCTGTTCGAGCTCGAGTGGCGGCTGAATCGCCAACTCGAGATCGCGCAGCACCTCGAGGTCGAACGCCAGCGACTCGAGAAGAACCTGGCCTACGCGTGGGAACAGCACAAGGAATCGCAGGAGACGCTGTTCGCCGAGCGCGACTCGCGGACCGAGGAGCGGCAGGCCTACGAGCGCCGGATCGAAGCTGGCCTCGAGCAGTCGGCCGCGCAGCAGATTCGGGCGGAGCAGGCCGAGCGGCGCCACGCCGAGGTCGAGAGCGAACTCGAGCACGAGCGTGCCGTGCACGCGACGCTCGCGCGGGAGCACGAGGAGTTGGGGCTCGTCCACGCCGAGCTCGAAGGTGCGTTCGCGACGCTGCGTGAGCAGCGTGCGCAGTTGCAGAACGAACTGCAGTTCACCGTCTCGGCCCTCGCGGCCACCCGTCTCGCGTGGCGCGAGGAGATCCAGCGGATCCA
>JAGQQZ010000086.1 GCA_020425915.1 Planctomycetota bacterium
CGATGCCGAACGCGCCGAGTCCGCTGCGCGAGGCCGTGCTCGCCGCCCGCGCGGAGTGCGAGCAGGCCTGGCTCGCCGACGTGCCGCCCGAGCAGGCCCGCGCGGTCGAGGCTGCGCTCGCGCACCCGTGCTGGAAGCGCACGACCAGCGTCGCCTCGCACCGCTTCCTGTTCCTCGGCCCGGAGCGTCTGGTCGGCGGCATCCCGCCCGAGTCCGCGCTGCAGTTCGACCTCGCGTATCTGTACCTGACCGACCTGTTCGGCCGCGTGCCGAATCCGGGCGGCGACCGCGTGACGGTCTACTTCAAGGAGCTCTGGGAGTTCGGCGGCGGCGTCGGCGGCGGCAAGACGATCGACATCGGCCGCGCGGATCCGAAAGCACGCGGAACACGCGTCGACACGAAGCTGCTCTACCACGAGCTCACGCACTGTGTCGACGACACCCGGCCCGTCTACCGGGGATTCCGCGAAGGTCTGGCCGACATGGGTGCCACGTTCGTCGACACGGAGCTCGGCAACCGGGGCCGCGCACGCGCCGACAGCGGACTGCACTTCCGGGCGTTCCAGCAGGACTACCTGCAGCGTGATCTCGAGTACTGGCGCATCCCGAACTACGGTCCGAGCGCCGGCTTCCTGCTGCACTTCATGACGGAGTACGGAAAGGGCGACAACGGCTACCGCTGGGAGCTGTACCGCCGCTTCTTCCGCGCCTACCGCGAGTGCCCGGTCGGCGACTCCCGTGCGCAGAACATCGCGCGCGCGTTCGGACACCACCTCGTCGAAGTGTTCGGTGAGGCCGCGTTCCGAGACTTGCAGCGCTTCCGCTGGCCACTCGTGGACAGCGACCTCGAAGCGATCCGCCTCGAGCACGAGGCCGCGCACGACCGGATGGCGGCGGACGCCGAGCGATTCCAGTCGTTCGTAGGGTCGCCCATCCCGCGCGACATCCTGGCCGGCGACCTGCTGCTCGGCCGTCGCCCTTCGCTCACCGATCTCGAACGAGAACTCGGGATCCTCGAGCACTGGCACGTCATCGGTCCGTTCCGCAAGGACCGCGTCGGCGCCGACGGGTTCGTGTTCCCGCCGGAGTACGAGGTCGACCTCGAGAAGCGCTATCCGTTGCGCGACAACACCGCCACCTGGCGCAAGCCCGGACCCCGCCCGCCGGTCATGCGCGATGACGATGGCTGGCTGGTGTTCGACTACCCCTACATGGACGACACGGCGATGTACGCGCTCACCCACGTCACCGTGCCGGAGTCGATCGAGGCCTGGGCCTGGGTGCGGGCCGACGACGACCTGACGCTGTTCGTCGAGGACCGTCTGGTCGGCAAGTATCGGTTCGCGTCCGGCCCGATCGGACCCTGGGCGCCGACGCGGAAGAACCTGCCGGACGCGATCCGCTTCCCGATCCAACTGCGCGCGGGCCGCAACAAGATCCTGCTCAAGGTCCGCAACGGACACGGCCCGTCCGGCTGCTCACTCGCGCTGTCCCGACGCGACGGCCGACCGATCGAGGGCCTCGTCAGCGACGATCGACCACCGGAACGCGTCTCGACGCGCGTCGACGCGAGCGATCCCAAGCGCTGGTCGAAGCGCATCGCACTCCACTTCCGGGGCGGCGCCGACGCGCGCAAGCTCGAGGCCAAGGTCGGCAAGTTCACGGTGCAGCAGAAGGCGCTCGTCGGCGCGTCGAACGACGGAGCGGTCGAGTGGCGGAAGTACACCGTCCGCCCTGGCTTCCCGAAGGACTCGCCCTCGAACCTGGCCTGGCTCAAGGAGCGCATAACCGAAGACCTCGACGACTTCTGGCTGCGCGTCGGGTTCGACGCGAAGGACGGACCGCCCAAGGCCTGCGTGATCTTCCAGGGCGACGGCAGCCGCGACGCGCTATCCGGCTGGACGCTGGTCCTCGAACCCGACCACGGCCGCGGCGAGTTCCGGATCCGGATCGAACGCTACGACCGACTCGTCTACGAATCGGACTGGGTCGCTGTGAATCGCGAGGAACCGACGCCGCTCGACCTGCTCTACGAGCGCGAGCGACTGACCATCCGCTACGGCGAACTCGAGGTCCTCAGTCAGATCCCCATCCGCCCGATCCCGGACCGCACGCGGATCGGCATCGCACACTGGGGCGATCGAACGCGCATCACCGAACTCGAGCTGCGCACGCCGCGCCGCACCAAGTGACGCGTCGGTTCAGCGCGGGAACGCGCCGGGCACACCTGCGTCGACCGGCAACGTCGCACCGGTCGTCGGCGTCGTGTCGGCCGCGAAGAACACGACGGCTGCACCGACGTGCGCGGGCGTGACTTCGCACTTGAGCAGGCTGCGCTCGCGGTAGTACTCGCGCAGCCCCGCTTCATCGAGACCGCGTGACTTCATGCGGTCCGGACCGACCTCGGCCCACAGCTTGCTGCCGACCTCGTGCCCGAACACCGCATCCGCGTTGACCATGTTGACGCGCACGCCGAGCGGAGCGAGTTCGAGCGCAGCGATCTTGCCGAGCTGGTGCGCGCCGGCCTTGCTCGCGGAGTAGGCCCCGAAGCTGGCTCCCGGCGCGAACACGTTCTTGCTCGCCTGCACGACGATCGAGCCGCCGGTGTTCTGCCGTTCGAACACGCGCGCCGACGAGCGCAGCACGGTCATCGTCCCGAGCAGGTTGATGTCGGTGACGCGTCGGAAGTCCTTCGGATCCATGTCGCGCAACGAGGCGACGTGCGCG
>JAGQQZ010000087.1 GCA_020425915.1 Planctomycetota bacterium
CGAGGGCCGCGTCGGCGTCCCCGCCCTCGAAGTGCCGCCACGCCGCGCCGAGGTGATCGGGCCGCTGGCGTTCGCGCATCGCGCGCTGCGCGTCGCGGACACCTTGCACGCGCTCCGACTGCCGCGATTCGATCGCCTTCCGCAGCGTGTCGAGCGCGGAGTCCCAACTGCCGCCGTTCCGCTCGAGTCCGACGTAGTCCTCGTCGAGATTGCGCGCGTCGAGTTCGGCCACGATGCCCTCGAGTTCCGCGACGGGCAGGGTGTAGAGACTGCATTCCGGCGGATGGATCACCGTGTTGACGAACACCGTGACACCCAGATCCTCGGCGTACTTCAGGTAGTCACCGAACTCGTGCCAGTTCTGCCGCATCAGGCAGTAGGTCAACGACAGGCCGGTGCCACGCCGACGGGTGTAGTCGAGGAACCGCTCGACGTTGCTCTGCACGGTCTCGAAGTGCATGTTGAGCCGGATCGACTCCGCGGTCGCCTTCGTCGCACCGTCGACCGAGATCGATAGGTGGACCGGGAACGACTCGAGCACGCGTTCGACCTTGGCGTTCCACTGCGTGCCGTTGGTGGTCACGTGGCACGGAATCTCGATCCCGTCCTCGATCATCATGTCCCACACGCGGTAGTTCTCCTGGGCGAGGAACGGCTCACCGCCGAAGAACTTGGCGACCTCGAGGTGCGCGAGGAACGGGCGGAGGCTGTCGAAGAAGCGGTTGTCGTAGACCTTCGGCAGCGGCGGCAGGTTCTCACGTTGCGCGCGGATCGTCGACGAGAGCTCGCCGTAGCACATGATGCAGCCGAGGTTGCACGTGTTGCTAATCGTGAACTCGAGCATCGACGGCCACTCGGGATCCGGACCGCGCAGCGGCAGTTCGTCGAAGATCTTGGTGTAGGCCTGGTCGAACTGGCGCGCGTCGATCTGCCACTCGCAGAATTCGCAGCCGAGCCCGAACCGATAGTCGGCGAGCGCCTTGCGCAGGGCCTTGATCCGCTTGCCGTGCCAGATCTCGTCGAGCGACTCGGTCGCGACGTTGCCGAGCACGTAGCTCGTGTTCTTGCAGCACGCGACGACGTCGCCGTTGGTGTTGAAGTAGAGCGACGTGAACGGCGCGTAGCAGGCCGAGGGAAATGGGCGCCGCGACACGGATCGATGCTGCTCGTACTGGGTGCGAATCTCTGGATCCATGTCGGGCGCTGGCGATCATCGTCGACCGCACGTTCCGTGGACGCAAGGCCACCCGCCGGTGCGTCAGTCGGCGGTTCGCACCTCGTACACGATGGCACCGGGCTCACGGTGGACCGGCACCAGGAACGGCGGCACCCCGGCGCCGGTGGCCAGGCACGCCGGGCGGGGTCCCCGCCAACGTTCGGAGAACAGGGCGTAGTCGGCGCCGTCGATCTGCAGCGCCAACCGCAGCGCCTCCAGGTAGATCGCGTCGGTCGCGCCGAGGTCGTAGCCCACCACCGCCCGTCGCTCCTCGAGGTAGCGGAAGCGCACGAACGGCTGCAGGCGCGGGAAGTCGCCGACCACGGTCACGTCCGGGCCGACCTCGCGTGCCAGCCACCGGGCCCCGTTGAACACCCCCACCCAGTGTCGATCGCG
>JAGQQZ010000088.1 GCA_020425915.1 Planctomycetota bacterium
GACGGCGGCCCTCGACCCGCACCGGGACGAGGCAGCGGCCGTCGAACTGGACACAGCCGACGGCGCGTGGCTCGTCGAGCCCGCGCGACAACTCGAACAGCACCGACTGACGCGTCGGGTCGAAGGTGACCCGGAACCGCGCGAGCACGTCGAGCCCGACGACCGCCTTCGGAGCCTGCATCGGCCCGCCGAACGGGTCCTTCAGCGACAGCGCCGAATCGTCCACGACCAGAACCGGCTGCGAGTCGAGCCGCACCGTGCCGAGCGACAGCGCGTGCAGGACTCCGAGCGCAACCGGCAGCTCACGACCCGTGCCGTCGACCGCGGTCCCGGCCTCGACCACGGGCGCGACGCCGAGTTCGGTCGCGAGCGAACGGGTCAGCGCGGTCATCGACGCGCCCGTGTCGAGCACGAACGGCCGCTGACGATCTGCCACCGAACACAGCAAGGTCGGCAGCGAGCCCTCCAGCAGCGGAAGTTCCGCCACCAGACGTCCCGGTTGCAGGCGCTCGTAGGGCAGCTCGCGGGCGAGTTCGACGAGCGCGGAACGGCGCGCAGCCTGCGGCCCGTCCCCGGCCGCGTTGAGGAACGGGATGCTGTCGGAGTACGACCCGGTCCGGAACAGGAGGTCACCGATCCGGCCCTGCAGCTCCGCGTATTCGATGCCCGCGTAGTCGTCGCCCTCGCGCAGCTTCCGCAGCAGCGCGAGAGCGCGCGACTCCTGCCACTGCATCTGCGCGACGAGCGCGTTCCAAGCGAGGATCACGCTGCTGTCGGGGAAGCGTTCGAGCCCGCGCCGCGAGTCCTCGACCGCGCGATCGAAGTCCCCCTCGGCGAGCGCGAGGCGGATCGTGTTGCCGAAGAACGCCGCGTTCTCGAGGTCCTGGTTCGCTCCGTTGCCCGCGCACGCGGCGAGCAACACGGCCGGCAGGAACCTCATGTCAGAACAGCGTCAGCGGGATCGACACACTCGACACCGCGTTGACCTCGAAGTCGGCCCATGACAATCCCACCCATCGGGCGTTGATGCGCTCGTACTGGAAGTCCTCGCGCGTCAGCGGACCGGTCTCCACGCGGGCGGCCGTCAGGGTCAGCGTGTACGCGCCGACGTCGAGCGGCGTCGGCGCCGCCCCCGGCAGACGCCGGAACTCGAACGAGGTGTCGTCCGGCGGCATCAACGCGGTCCAGTCCCGGATCACGTCACCGTTCGGATCCGTCGTCTCCTGTCGCAGCTGGATGACGAGGAACGTCGTCCCGGTCGGCACGGTGAAGTCGACGGTGAAACCCTGCGTCGAGACCATCGCACCAGGAGCCGGTTGACTGATCGTCGGAACCGGATGCAGCGTCACGGCCGACTGCGGCCCCTCGAACTCGGCCAGCGACCGCTGCGTCAGCGTCGCCCCGCCCGACGTCGCGCTCCCCGTGAGGGCGACCAGATGCCGCGCGCCGGCGAAGTCTCCGCTCCGGTCCGGCAACTGGATCGTGATGTCGGAGCCCGCGAACGCGTGGTTGCCACCGACGTCGCGCGCGACGTCGACGAACTTGCCATCGTCGAACTCGACGGCCCAGTCGAGCGAGAAGTCGGCCGCCGTCAGGGCCGCGTCCAATCCGGTCGTCCCGCCGACGACCGTGAACGTCGTGCCCGCGGCACCCCCGGCCCCGAGGTCCACCGAGCCGGACGACCCGGCGGCGCGCATCATCGCCGGCTCGAACCACGCATGGCCGAGCGTGAACACCGGACCGGCGGTGGTCCCGGCGACGACCGCGAGGTTGCCACCCGCGGACGGAACCCGCGCGGTGAACCCGATCACACCACCGCTCGGCGCCGCCAGCGTCGACGGCAACACTTCGAGCAGCGCCTTGTCGCGGAACACCTCGTCGAGCCAGTCCGGCCGGGCGAGCCGACGCGTCGTGCGCACGATTCGCGTGTCTCCGATCTCCGCGACGCTACCGGTCACGACGGTGAACGGATCGAACCTGCCGAGCGGACGATGGTGCGCCCGCTCGAGGGGCATCTCGACTCGGTCGGCACGCGCGCGCCGGGTCGAGAACGCGCTGATCACGCGCTTCGCGTCGACGAAGTTCTCGAACGCGACGGTCGCGCGCCCGTCGTCGTCGTAGTTGATTCGCTCGAGGCGCGCATCGACGGTCGCGCGCACGAACTCGTCCTCGCCGTTGCTGAGCTCGCGGATGATCGACGCATCCTCGATCCGACCACCGCCGACGGAGTCGGGCGCGTACGTCAGAGCTCCGACCCGGATGCCGTTGATCCACGGGATCCGGAGCAGGAACCAGCGCGAGTCGTAGTTCCGGTTGCCGATGTCCAGCCGTCGGGTCCCCTCCGCCGAGAGCACGAACCGCGTGTCGACGGTGTCGA
>JAGQQZ010000089.1 GCA_020425915.1 Planctomycetota bacterium
AGTATCAGACGATCACGGCGTCCGGTTCCTTGTCCGGCGACACGGTCGATCTCGCGTCGATTCGTCCGCTCACACGCCTCCCACTGCTCGAAGGCTCGGCGGGGTTCTCGGCGGAACTCGGCGGACCTGCGCCGTTCGTGCGATCCGCGAACGTCACGATCCAGCACGGACGCGTCAAGTGGAACGGTCCGGTGCCGACGATCGAGGACATCGACGTCGCGCTGGTCGTCGGTGCAGACGGCGCACGATTCGAAAGGGCAGAGGCCAGCCTGGGATCCGGACGCGTGACCGTCGACGGTGGCCTCCTGTTCGACGGCTGGGATGACTTCGACAACGCGCGCGTCGACGCGACCGTCACGGCCGACGACGCCCTGATCCTCCGCCGAACGGGTCTCAAGCTCCGCAGCGACGCCGAGGTCACGGTTCGCGGCAAGCTCTCCGAGCGCGTCGACGTCGCCGGAACCGCGCGGCTCTCGTCGGGCAAGTTCGTGCGCCGCGTCTCGGTACTGCCCGACTATCGCAGTCAGGGTTCGAACATCAACCTCGGCATCGCGTTGCCGACGATTCCCGACCCGATCGGATCACGCGTTCGCTACGACCTGGCGGTCGAGACCCAGGATCCGTTCGAAGTCGTCACGTGGGTCGTCGACGCCCCGATCCAGGTCGACGTCAAGCTGCGTGGGACCGGGGCCGCGCCGCGGCTCGAGGGAACCCTCGCGGCCAGCGACGGCGTCGTTCGACTTCCCGCGATGAATCTGGCGCTCACCCAGGGCGTCGTGACGTTCACCGACGCGCGGCCCGGCTTCCCGAACCTGTTCGCCGTGGCGCGCGGGACGCGATTCGGCGTCGACGTCCAAGCCCAGGTCCAGGGCCCGATCGACGAACTCGAGATCGACCTCACTTCGACACCGGCGCTCCCACGCGAGGATCTCACGGTCCTGCTGTCCACCGGCAGGCTGCCGGACGACCTGCGCGAAAGAGGTCTGCGCAGCCAGGCGACTCTGGTCGGGACCTATCTCGCGCAGGAACTCCTCGACCTCTACTTCGGCAGCGACGCCACCGACCGCGACGAGACGCTGGTGGATCGTTTCCGCATCGAGTCCGGTCGCGAGATCAGTCGCAACGGCGTGGAGACGCTGACGATCGAGTTCGACATGCGCGAAGGGTTCTTCCTACAGGCCGAACGCGACATGTACGAGGACTACAACATGGGCATGCTGTACCGCTTCAAGTTCTGATGCGTGCACTCGTCCTCGGTCTGCTGGCGATCTGCATCGCCTCATGCGCGACGCGCTCGACGTATCGGCGTGATCCTTCGGCGCAGGAGCCCCAGCCGTACACCGTCCAGGCCAAGTTCTACGGTGCACACAGCGTTTCCGAACGGACGCTGCAACGCACGATCGAGGACTACCTCCTCGACCTCTCCCTCGAACACGAGAAGTCGACGCTCGCCGTCGACGCCACGCTCGACCTCGAGGACCTCTACCGTTCGCGCGGATTCCCCGACGTCCAGATCGCGCACCGATTCGAACGTGACGAGGCGAAGCGCGAACTCGCGGTCGTGTTCGAGATCACCGAGGGGCCTCAGGTCACGGCCTCGATGACGTTGCGGGGGAACGAGGCGTTCTCGGCGAATCGACTGGTCGAGTTCTGGGTCCGAACCAATGCCGACGTGCTCGGGATCGGCGACCCGTTGTTCGTACGAGGTGACGTCGAGTCCTTCGCGGCGAGCCTCGAGATGTTCTACAAGACCCAGGGCTACCTGGACGTCACCGTCACCCCGCCGCAGATCGCTCGTGAACCCGGCGCCACGTCGGCCGAGGTCTCGATCACGATCGACGAAGGGAGACCCTATCGCATCGGTGAAGTCACGATCGGTGACGAGCTCGCCGAAGCACTGGGCTCCGAATCGACCGAGGCGATCCGCTCCCTCGCAGGATCGGTCGCGTCGAGCACGGTGATCGAGTCGGCAAGAACCATGGCGCTGTCGAGGCTGCGGAGTTCGGGGCATCCCACTCCGCTGGTTCGGCTCGGCGTGACCGCCGATGTAGAGGGTCGACGCATCGACGTCCGCGTGTTCGGGGATCCCGACCGTCGCGGTCGGATCGTGGAGATCGAGGTCGAGGGCCAAGAGCAGACCGCGGAGTGGTACATCCGCAACCAGATCGCGTTCGCCGAAGGAGACTGGTTCGACGGCACCGCCATCGACCGCACGCGACGCGACATCTACCTGACCGGGTTGTTCCAGACGGTCGAGATCGATCACGAATGGATCGACGAAGAACGGCTCCGCATGACGATCCGTGTCGTCGAGGAGGACTCGCGGTCCGTCGACCTCCTGGCAGGCTACGGTTCGTACGAACACTACCGTGGGATGGTCCGGTTCGAAGAGCGCAACGTCTTCGGCACGGGCCGTCGCTTCGCCGTCGAGGGCCGGGCGAGCACCAAGGGAACGCGCGCGGCGGCGACGATCACGGATCCCCACTTCCTCGGCTCGCGCACACGATTGACGTTGGGCGCCGACGTATTCGAACGCGAGGAGCCGAGCTTCACGGACCGAGCCCGCGGCCTCACCGCAGCGCTGGCGCGCGACCTCGGCGGCGGTTTCAAGGCTCGGATCGGATACTCGTACCGCGAGCACAACGGATCCGACATCGACCCGTTGACGAATCTCGAGGACTACACGCAGGGCAACGTGTTCACCGAGTTCAAGTTCGACCGACGGGACAGCATCCTGTACCCGCGCAGCGGGTTCCTGTGCGAGCTCCAACTCGACGCCGACGACCCGTCGTTCGGCTCCGACGTCCAGTTCACCCGCGCGCGGTTCACCGCCAGCGCCTACGTCCCGATCCATCGAGAGATCCACCTCGCGCTGCGAGCCTCGACCGGCGCCCTGTGGCCAGGCATGGGGTCGGATCGGATCCCGCTGCAAGAGCGCTTCTTCAACGGCGGGGAGAGCTCGGTTCGGTCGTTCCGCGAGTCGCGGCTCGGCCCCCGCGACGCGACCGGCTCGCTGGTCGGAGGCGAGTTCCGCAACGTGTTCACGGCCGAGCTCCGGGTCCCGCTCCGGAGGTTGTTCGAAGCCGCGTTGTTCATGGACGCGGGCAATGTCGGGTCCGACGTCACGACCTACGGGCTCAACGGGCTTCGCTACGCGATCGGCGCCGGGTTGCGGATCAGGCTGCCGATCGGCCCCGTTCGGGTCGATGGCGCGTTCAACCCGCAGCGGGACCCCGGCGAGGACGAGTGGGTCGTCCACCTGTCCGTCGGTTATCCGTTCTGAGAGCGGCGAGGCTGGCGTGGCCGACGCGAGCGAAGCCGCGCGACGCCGCGAGACCTGTCGGATAGGCTGTCGGCTCCATGTCATCCTGCGCGCCGATTCCGCCGGAGCGGTTCCTCCCGACGACCCGCGAGGAGATGCTCGAACGCGGCTGGGACGAGGTCGACGTCGTGTTCGTCTCCGGCGACGCGTACGTGGACCATGCCTCGTTCGCGATGGCCGTGCTCGGTCGCGCCCTCGAGGCCGCCGGGTATCGGACGGCGATCCTCGCGCAGCCGGTCTGGATGAGCGCCGACGCGTTTCGCGAGTTCGGTCGGCCACGGCTCTTCTTCGCCGTCAGCGCCGGGAACATGGACTCGATGATCAATCACTACACGGCGAACAAGAAGCCGCGCAGTGAGGACGCCTACTCACCCGGTGGCCGTCGCGGCATGCGCCCGGATCGCGCGACGAACGTCTACGCCCAACGCTGCCGCGAGGCGTTCCCCGGCGTGCCGATCATCGCGGGCGGCGTCGAGGCCTCGCTGCGGCGAATCGCCCACTACGACTACTGGTCCGACACCGTTCGTCCGAGCATCCTGGTCACGAGCAAGGCGGACCTGCTCGGATTCGGGATGGGCGAGGCCACGATCGTCGAGATCGCGCGCCGGTTGGCCGACGGCGATCCGATCGAGGCGCTGCGCGACATGCGCGGGATCGCCTACCTGCTCGGCGCACGAGAATCCGTCCCCGAACACGAGTGGGCCGACGCCCACAACGAAGGCAAGACACTCGAACTGCCGGCCTTCGAGGAAGTCCAAGAGGATCGTCGCGCATTCGCCGAAATGACGCGCACGCTGCACCACGAGACCAATCCGCACAACGGCAGACGACTGATCCAACGGCACGGCGAGCGAGTCCTCGTCGTGAACCCACCCGCGCTCCCGCTCTCGACCGCGGAGATGGACGCGATCTACGACCTGCCGTTCACGCGCGCGCCGCACCCGCGCTATTCCGAGCCGATCCCCGCGCACGTGATGATCAAGGACTCGGTGTCGATCATGCGCGGCTGCTTCGGCGGCTGCACCTTCTGCTCGATCACCATGCACCAGGGTCGCGCGATCCAGAGCCGCAGCGAAGGGTCCATCCTGCGAGAGGTGGAGACGATCGCCGCGAGCGACGACTTCCGCGGCCACATCTCCGACCTCGGTGGCCCGACGGCGAACATGTATCGGATGCAGTGCTCGAAGCCCGAGGTCGAGAAGCTGTGCCGTCGCCTCTCGTGCGTGCATCCGACGATCTGCAAGCTGCTCGGAACCGATCACGCCCCGACGATCGATCTGCTGCGCAAGGCGCGGAACGTGGCCGGCGTCAAATCGATCAAGGTCGCGTCCGGGATCCGGATGGATCTCGCCGCGCGCAGCGATGCCTACCTCGAGGAGGTCGCGGCGCATCACACCGGCGGACACCTCAAGGTAGCGCCGGAACACGCGAGCGACCGGGTCCTCGCGCTCATGAAGAAGCCCGCCGTCGGTTCGTTCGACGAGTTCGCCGACAAGTTCGCGGCGGCCTCGAAGCGAGTCGGCAAGGAGCAGTATCTCGTCCCCTACTTCATCGCGAGCCACCCGGGCAGCACCGTGCGGGAGATGATCGAGCTCGCCGAGTTCCTCAAGCAACGCGGCTACCGTCCCCGTCAGGTGCAGGACTTCATCCCCGCTCCGATGGACATCGCGACGTGCATGCACTTCACGGGATTGGATCCGATGACGATGCAGCCGGTCGAGACGACCAAGAAGCTCCGCGACCGCAACGTTCAGCGGGCGCTGATGCAGTTCTTCAAACCGGAGAACTGGTTCGCCGTGCGCAAGGCGTTACTCGACGCCGACCGCGCGGACCTGATCGGATCGGGCCCGAAGTGCCTGATCCCGAGCAAGCCGCCGGCCGAGGCGTACGAGGCGCGGCGCGAGACCGCGAATCGAGCGCCGCCGCCGCGATCCGATCAACCTGGTTACCGTCCGCACCGTGGATCCAAGAGGAGATAGCGTGTCCATCACTCGTCGCTCGTTCTTCGTCGTCTCGGGTTCGGCGCTCGCCCTCGGTTCCTGCTTCCGACGCAACCTTCGACTCAGTCCGAACGAGACCCTCCGTGTTGCGCACGTCGGGGTCGGGGGCATGGGATCGGCAGACCTGGCACAGGTCGCGAGCGCGCCGAACGTCAGGATCGTCGCGCTGTGCGACGTCGACACGAATCGCCTCGATGTCGCGGCAGCGAAGCACGAAGGCACGAAGACGTTTCGCGACTACCGTGTCATGCTGGACCGCATGCATCGCGACATCGACGCCGTGGTCGTTTCCACCCCGGACCACATGCACGGGCCGATCGCGATCTCGGCGATGGAACTCGGGAAACACATTTACTGTCAGAAGCCGATCGCCCACAACCTGCGGGAGTGCCGCAGGATGACCGAACTCGCCAGTGACCGCGGTCTCGTCACGCAGATGGGCACACAGATCCACGCACACGAGGCGTACCGCACGGCGGTTGCGACGCTGCGCACCGGAGTGCTCGGCAAAGTGCACGAGGCCCACCTCTGGGTCAGCAAGTCGTGGAGCCGCAAGGACGGACGACCAGACCGCAACGATCCCGTCCCGTCCTACCTCGACTGGGATCTCTGGCTCGGGGTGGCGCCGTATCGCGACTACGTCGAGGGAATCTACCATCCCGCCCAGTGGCGGGGATGGAAGGACTTCGGCTGCGGGACACTCGGCGACATGGGGTGTCACATCTTCGACCCCGTGTTCACGGCGCTCGGACTCGGCGCACCGCGTTCGGTCGTATCGCGCGGCCCGGAGCACTTCGAGGAGACGTTCGCGCCGGACAGCGACATCACCTACGAGTTCGAGGGCACCGACCGCACAACGGATACGCTGACCTTTCGGTGGACCGACGGCGCGTCCAAGCCGGACCGCGCCAGAGCGCAACTCCCGGACGGCGTGGACCTACCCGGCGCCGGGTCGTTCCTGGTCGGCGAGCACGGCGTCATGGTGATCCCCCACTGGGCGATGCCGAAGTTCTATCGGAACGGGGAACCGTGGCACGTCGAACTCGAAGAGCGCGGACCGGTCAACCACTACCACGAGTGGACGGAAGCGTGCCGAAGCGTGGGAGAGACCTCGACGCCGTTCTCGTATTCGGGCCCGCTGACGGAAGCCGTGCTCGCCGGGACGGTCGCGGGTCGGTTCCGTGATCGGCAGCTCCATTGGGACAGTCAGGACGCGACCTTCGACTACGCGCCAGCGACCGAGCTCGTGCATCGGCAGTACCGGGACGGCTGGGCCATCTGAGCATGCTGCTGACGACGATCGCGCTCTCGATGGTCTTCGCCCCGCAGCAGGATCCGGCGCCAGGGATCGACCGCGAGCTCGCTCGCGATCGAGCCGCGCGGCTCTCGAACGTGGGCTACGAGCTCGCCTTCGAACTCGACCGGGGCATCGACCTCGTGCAGGGCAAGGCCACGGTCCGATTCGAACTGAACGACGTCGCGAAGCCGTTGGCCATCGACTTCGACGGCGAGCAGATCTCGGAGGTCACTTGCAACGGAACGGCCCTCGACCCTGCCGAGTGCCGAGTGAACGGCCATCTCGTGCTGCCCGTCGAGGCGCTGCGCGAGGGTAGCAACCAGCTCACGGCCACGTTCGCGTCCGCGGTCGCGGCCACCGGGACTCCGTTGACGCGATATCACGATGCCGCCGACGACGAGGACTACTTCTACACCCTCGTCGTCCCAGCCGACGCCCACCGCCTGTTCCCGTGCTTCGACCAGCCCGATCTCAAGGCGACGTTCGGTCTCTACTTGTCGATGCCCGCCGGCTGGCGGGCCGTCGCCAACGGCCCCGCGATCAGCGAAGGCGAGGCACACGGGCGGTTCATTTCGGCGTTCCGATGCGCGCAGCCGTTACCGACGTACTTGTTCGCGTTCGCCGCCGGCCCGTTCGCACGCGTCGATCGACCGACTCCGAATTCGCGGATCTTCGTACGCCCGAGCAAGGTCGACGACGTCGAGATCACGCGACTGCTCGACATGCACCAGGACTCGGTCCGGTGGCTCGAGACGTATTTCGACCGTGAGTACCCGTTCGACAAACTGGACATCGTCCTGCTGCCCGGGTTCCCCTACGGCGGGATGGAGCACGCTGGCGCGATTTTCTATCGCGAGGCCGCACTCGTGTTCGATCACGCGCCGACCGAGAGCGAACTGATCCGCCGCAGCACGCTGATCTACCACGAGGTGTCGCACCAGTGGTTCGGCAACCTGGTGACGATGGAGTGGTTCGACGACCTCTGGCTCAAGGAGGGGTTCGCGACGTTCATGGGGTTCACGCTGCTCGATGTGCTCGAACCGGGGAAGAACTCGTGGCTCCGCTTCCACCAGCGAGTCAAGCCACAGGCTTACTCCGTCGACGGGACGCTCGGCACGACTCCGATCTATCAGCAGTTGCGCAATCTCGCGGACGCGAAGTCGGCGTACGGCGCGATCGTCTACAACAAGGCTCCCGCCGTTCTTCGGGAATTGCACGCGAGGCTGGGCGCCGAGGTGTTCCGCAAGGGCGTGCAGATCTTCCTGGCGCGGCACGCCTTCGGGAACGCGCGTTGGCAGGACCTGGCTGCCGCGTTCGACGAGGCGTCCGGTTCGTCGAGCGAGCACTGGTCGAGCCGCTGGATCCTCGCCCCCGGGATGCCACGGGTGCGAGCGGATTGGACGACGGACGAGGCAGGCGTCGTGACTCGCTTCGATCTGACGCAGCAGAGTGTGCAGGGTGACACGGGCCATTGGCCGCTCGAACTCGAGGTGATGACGATCGCCGCGGATGGCACGCGTGCCTCTCGATCCGTTCGCCTCGAGGACGAGCGCATCTCGATCGACGATCTCGTCGGCGAGACCGCGCCGGCCTGTGTCCTGCTCAATCCGAAGGACGTCGCCTACGGTCTGTTCGTGCTCGACGGACGGAGCAGCGCGTGGCTGTGCGAACACGCGGCCGAGATCGACGATCCGTTGCTGCGCGCCACCGCGATGTCGGCGCTGTTCCACACCGTGCGCGAGGCAGAACTCGATCCGCGGCGTTTCGCGACGACGGCGATCGGCTTGCTACGCGCTGAGCAGGACCCGGCGACGCACGCATGGCTCCTCGGCTCGCTCGGCACGACGATCGGTCGATACCTACCCGAGCGCGAGCAACACGACTGGCGCGCCGAGGTCGGGGACGTGTTGACCACACAATTGACCACAGGCTCGCCAAGACTCGCGCTGCAGGCGTTCCGCTACCTCGCGAGCACGAACGGCCAGGACGAGGCCTCGCTCGAACTCGTGCGTGACGTAATCGCCGGCGAACGCACCTTCGAGGGCCTCGAACTCGGTCGACAGGATCGGTTCCTCGCCGCGGCTGCGCTGCTGGCGCACGGGAACTCGGCGGCGCTGGCGGCGGAACGCGAGCGATTCGCGTCGGAAGACTGCGGCAAGGAGATCTACCTCGCCGAGGCTGCGGCAGCCGACGCTGCGACGAAGAAGCGCTACTTCGAGTCGTACGATCAGCTCGGAGAACCGCCCGAGCAGTGGATGCAGGACAGCCTGCCCTACTTCCACTGGCCCGGACAGTCGGGGCTGACGTTGCAGTACCTGGCCCCGGCCCTGCAGCGTGTCGAGTGGGTGAAGAAACACCGACGGATCTTCTTCATGCCGGCTTGGATCGACGCGTTCGTCAACGGGCACTCGTCGGTCGAGGCACTCGAGATCGTGCGTCGGTTCCTCG
>JAGQQZ010000090.1 GCA_020425915.1 Planctomycetota bacterium
CCTGCTGGGACCACTGGGGACCGCTACGCACGTAGACGTACGCCGCGCCCGACTGAGGTGCACCGTTCACGCCCTGGGCTCCGTTGACTCCCGTGGCATGACTGTCCTCCAAGTTCGCGCCGACGACGATCGTGTCACCATCGATCGCGACGGAGCCACCGAATCCATCGTCGGCGTCCGCGTTCGACGCCTTGAGGTATCCCTGCACCGTCCACGTCGCGAATCTCGGTTCTCGGACGTAGACATACGCCGCGCCCGAATCCGAGCGCGAGTTGTCACGATCGTTGCCGTCCACGGTGCGCGCAACACTGTCTTCTTGCGGAGCGCCGACGACGACGGTCAATCCGGAGATCGCGACCGACCAACCGAAGTCGTCGCCCGCATCGGTATCCGTCGGCTTCAGGTACGCCTCTTGAACCCAGGTGCCACTCGAGTTCCTTCGAAACACGTAGGCCGCGCCGGAATCCACCGCACGACGGTTGCTCTGGTCTCCGTTGACTCCGGTTGCATCGCTGTCCTCCAAGGGCGCTCCGACCACCGCATAGTTGCCATCGATCGCGACGGCGTAGCCGAAGTGGTCACCATCGTCCGAGTTCGACGCCTTCAGGTAGGCCTGCTGCGCAACCGGATCGATCGTGACGGGATAGCTAGCGTCTGAATCGTCGACCGTCAGTCGCAGGCAATCACCGTCCAACTCGAACCCCGCCTCCAACGTTCGGCCATCGGCATCGAACACGGTGAGCCCGCAGTAGTGGACGGTCGCCCGTCCGCCCTCGTTCAAGAAGTGTACATCGCGACCATCCGCCGACACCTCGGGCGTGAGCCCGCCGCGAACCCGCAACACGAACACGAGCCGGTCTCCGTCGCGGACATCACCGAAGCGTTGTCGGACGGTGTAGCCGTGCTCGAGTCCGCGGCCATCGTTCACGTACCACTCCTCGAGCGCCGGGGTCCACCCGTAGGTAAGACGCGGACCCGCGACGCTCACGTCGGCCGTCCGCGTGATCGAACGCTGCTCCCGCCCGGTTCCGAAGCTCGCGAGCTCGAGTCCCCAACGCCACGCGGCCACCTCGGGCTCGACCTCGAATCCGCGCCCGTCGAACCTGGTCGACCATCGTTGCCCGGGATTGAAGGCCTCGTGACCATGCTCCGAAGTCCCGATCGCATGGCGAGCGACCTGTCGCGCCGCCACGAGGCCGGACCAGTCCGGTGCCGGGATGCCATCGGGGGCCGAGTTCTGGGCCCAGGCAGTCGAGGTCCCGAAGGCGATAGCGGCGAGCAGAGAGAGAAAGCCGGCAAGACGAGCCGACGCCGGGATCCGTTCGGTCGTGTCCATTCCGCAAGACGAACGTCGAGCCGAGAGAACCCCGGACAGCATTTTCCTGCGGCCGCGTCGCTCTCCTGCGGAAACTGATAGCGGATCCGGCGCGCGATTGCGCAGCGAGTCCCTTCCCAGCCAAGGGGCCCCGCGCTTCGGTCGGATCGCCAACTCCCGCTATTTCAACCGGCTCCGCAGCTCCGAGCTGTCCGCCCACGCCGGCATCGTCGACATGAACCTCAATGTCGAACTCTCTGCCGAGGCCCGATCCAAGGTCCTGTCGCGACCCATCGCGAATTGGATGAACCGCTCGAACGTCTCGTCGAACGAGCGGAGGCTCCCGTGCTCGTCGACGCAGTACTGACAGTACTGGCCGTCGTCGATCGTCATGCTGCAGCTCTGGCATGATCCGGCGCGGCGCGCGCCCATCGTGTCTTCAGTCATCGTCCCAGCCCTCCTCGGCCGGCATCGTTTCGAGAAGCCGCGCCAGGCTCTCGTTGAGCTCTCGGCGCACGGATTCGGGAAGTTGGTCGAACGCGTGTTCGAGCAAGCGGATCGACAGCACGTTGCGCGCGTCGCCGAGCACACGCCGCCCGGAGTCGCTGAGCCAGATCAAGGTCCGGCGACGGTCTCTGGTGTCTGCGACGCGCGCGACCAGACCACGCGCCTCCAGTCTCTGGACGATCTCACTCATCGCCGCTTGCGATCGCGAGAAGTGGCGCGCCGCCTCCGTCGTCGTCAGCGGCCCGGTTCGGAACAGGTGCTCGAGAACGGCCAGGGACTCGGGGCTCGGGACGTACCCGGACGGCCGCACGCGGCGCCGGAAGCGCCCGAACACGCTCGCGAAGCTCTGGTGGAAACTCTCGGCTGCCTGACGACCGTCCATTGCGGCGATGATCGGTCGGAGAATTGCATCGTCAACCCCGATGCGTCTTCGACCGCGAACGTCCCGCCGCGACGGCCTCCTCCGCCCAGACCTACGGCCCGACCACGATCTCGAGCACGCGCGACAGGTCGATGCAGCCCGCGTTCGCGACGCAGCCGCACTGCACGCAGAACGTGAAGCCCGGCAGCAGGCCCGGACCGACGACCGCGCCGTCCGACAGCGTGCCCCACGACGGGTTGACGAGCAGGCCGCACACGCCGCAGCCGATCGGCGGCGGCACGGGCAACGCGATCGGCGAGCATTCGCCGAACAAGATCACCGGTCCGAACGCGCAGGAAGTCGTCGGCGCGGGGCACTGGATCCCCCAGGACGACGTCGCCGAAGCCGGAGCCGTCAACATGGGTTGGCCGGCGCCGGGGCAGCCGTCGAGGTCGGCGACGGCGAAGACATAGGCGGCGCCGGACGACATGGCGCTGTTATCGCCCTCGTTCCCCCCCACGCCAGACGCGGAGCTGTCCTCCTGCAACGCACCGGCGACGATGGTGCCGCCCGAGACGGCTGCCGAGTAGCCGAAACGGTCCTCGCTCTCGGTGTTGCTCGCCTTCAGGTAGGCCTGCTGAGTCCAGGTCGCGCCGCTGCGTGTGAACAGGTAGACAGCCCCTGCGCCTGACGCGCTGTTGTCGCTCTGGTCGCCGTCGATTCCTGTCGCGTTGCTGAACTCGTAGGGCGAACTCACGATCAGCGAATCTCCATCGACCCCGACAACCGAACCGAAGCTGTCCAGGGTGCCGGTGTTGCTCGCCTTGAGATAGGCCTGCTGAGTCCACGTCGAACCCGTGCGCAGGAATACGTAGGCCGCGCCACTTCGGTCCGTGAGGTTGTCCGCTTCGTTTCCACCCACGCCGGTTGCGGAACTGTCCTCCCAGGGCGCGCCGACGACCATCGTGTCGCCCGAGATCGCGACCGACCAACCGAATTCGTCCCCCACGTCCGTGTTGGAGGCCTTGACATAGGCCTGCGGACTCCACGTGGCGCCGCTTCGCACGAACACGTACGCCGCACCACTGCCGACCGCGGCTCCTCCGCCGGAACCGTTGATCCCGGTCAGGTCGCTGGGCTCGTCCCATGCGCCGACGACGACGGTGTCCCCCGACACGGCGACCGACGCGCCGAAATTGTCGCCGGCGTGACCCGGGAGGGCCGCGTTCGACGATGACTTGAGATACGCCTGTTGCGTCCAGGTCGAACCGCTCCGCACGAATACGTATGCCGCGCCGCTGTCCAACTCGGAGTTGTCCGCCTGATTGCCGTTGACACCAGTCGCCGCACTGTCCTCCTTGTGGGCCCCGACGACGATCGTGTCGCCGTCGATCGCGACTGCGGTCCCGAACTCGTCGCCGAAGAACGAGTTCGAGGCCTTGAGGTAGGCCTGCTGCGACCAGGTCGATCCGCTGCGCACGAACACGTACGCCGCTCCGACGGCTGGCGCGACGTTCCCCTGGCTGCCGTTGACGCCCGTCGCCAGGCTCATCTCGAGCGGCGCCCCGACGACGATCGTGTCGCCCGAAACGTCGACCGAGAATGCGAACTGATCGGGGGAGTCGGTGTTCGAAGCCTTGAGGTATGCCTGCTGGCTCCAGGTCGAACCGCTGCGCACGAACACGTACGCCGCGCCCGCGCTGAATAGACTGTTGTCGCTCTCGTTGCCGTTGACCCCGGTCGCCGAACTGCGTTCGCCGTATGCTCCGATGACGGCGGTGTCCCCGTCGACCGCAACCGAGTAACCGAACGTATCTCCCCCGTCCGTGTTCGAAGCCTTGAGGTACGCCTGCTGCACGACCGGATCGATCGTCAGCGGATATCGCGCGGCGGCGTCGTCGATCGACAAACGCAGGTGCAAGTCGACGAGGTCGAACCGAGCGGGCACGTTCTTGCCGGTCGCGTCGAACACCGTCAGCCCCGAGTAGCTCACGACTGTGCGGCCGTCGCCATCCACGAACCGAACGTCGCGGGCGTCGCCCGACACGCGCGGTTCGAGGCCGCCGCGGATCCGCAGCTCGAGTTCGAGCGGCGTGGCGCCGACCCGTCGATGCACGGTGTAGCCGTGCTCGAGACCGCGGTCGTCGTTGACGAACCACTCCTCGAGCGCCGGGCTCCATTCGTAGGTCAACTTGGAACCCTCGCCGCGCGCGGCCGCAGGCTCCGTCGCGAAGACGCGGTGCTCGCCGGTGCCGTAGCGGACGAGTTCGAGTCCCCAGGTCCACGAGCCCGAATCCGGCATCACGGTGACACCGCGCCCGTCGAACTGGCTCGTCCAGCGCTGCCCGTCGTTGCGCGCTTCGAATCCACCACCCGAGGGGCGAACCGCTTGTCGAGCCTGGTGGAACGCGGCGAGGACGCTGACGCGGTCCGTGGGGCGAACTCCGTCCGAGACACCAGCTTGGGAAGTCGCCACCGTGCCGAGGATCAAGGCACAGGCCGCGACCGAGAGAGACTTGGTGCGCCGGAACGGCGCCGCGCTCATCGCGATCTTGTTCATGTCGACCACGCGAACGGCAGGGAGTCGATCGCCCGGCCAGGATTTCCCGACTACTTCTCCAGCCTCCGAACGGCTCGAAACCCGACGTCGTCGTGCGGTGAGCGCTCGTCCGTCCAGTGGCGCGCGGCCGACCGGCACCATTCCGCGGTGGACCGGAAGCTGCCGCCGCGCGTCATCCCAACGCGCACGTTTCGGCCGTCGTACTCGTACGGCTTGGCGTTCGGCGTCAGCTCCAGCAACCACTCGCGGACGTTGCCGTGTACGTCGTGCAGCCCCCACGGATTCGGCTCGAGCGAACCGACGGGGGCGGTGTCGGGATACCCGTCGGTCCACCTCCCACCCTCCTCGAGATTCGCGACCCCGACCAGACTCGCAGCGGTCGGGCCGGACGACCAACCCGTGTCGGTTCCGGCCCGGCATGCGTACTCCCACTCCGCTTCACTCGGCAAGGTCATGCGATGACGGCCGAGCACTTCGAGCGCGTCCTTCTGACTCACCGATTCGACCGGATGGAGACCACTCGCGGCGTGCGCACTCGGCGTCTCGCCGTACATCCGCAACCACTGTGCGTGCGTCAGCTCGAACTTCGAGATCAGGAACGCGTCGAACTGGTGTTCGGTGACGGGCCGTTCGTACGGGTGCGCCCCCGGATCGTCCTCCGCGGCGCCGATCGCGTCGACGCCGGGCGGGACGAGCACGAACACGACCCCCGTCGCTTCGGTGACGACGAGTTTCCCGTCGGTGCCGCGGACCGGCGCGTCACCCGAGAGCAGGTCCGCGAACTCGACGAGACCGGATCGCGGGTCGACGCCGATCGGCAACAACCCGAACTGCGGTTCGAGTTCCAAACCCGCGTACGCCGGGTGCGCCGCGACCGTGGCGATCGCGTCGGCCCACACCTCGCGCGCTCGCGTCGACTCGATGGACTCCGCGAGCACCCGATCGACGATCGCGAGGCGCCGCTCGACCGCGCGCAGCAACGGCTTCCGATGGCCGAACGAACCGGCGGGCATCGCCTCCTCGTCGGCGTGTCGGTGCAACCACGCGGCGACGCGCTCGAGCGTCTGCCGACGCCACAGCCGCTCGGAATCCTCCG
>JAGQQZ010000091.1 GCA_020425915.1 Planctomycetota bacterium
CGGTCGCGGCCGCGACCGTCGGCGCCGTCGACCTCAACCCGGACCTGGTCGCCACCGGCTACGCGAATTCGTCCGAGCCGCAAGCCACCCGCAACCGTTCGCTGGGCGACCCGCGCGGCATCGTCTGGGACTCGACCGGGACGCTCGGCTGGGTGACCGGAATGGGTTCGAACAACGTCGCGAAGATCACGGCCGTCGGCGGTCGACTGGCGACGATCGAGGTCGGCGCCGGTCCGACCGGCGTGGCGCTCGACGAAGCCCGGATTCGGGTCTACGTGCTCAACAAGTTCAGTGGGTCCGTGTCGACGATCGATGCGGCGTCGGATGCGGTGTTGGCCGAGGAGCGGTTCTTCGACCCGACGCCGCTCGCGGTCAAGCGCGGTCGCAAGCACCTCTACGACACCCACCGCACCTCCGGACTGGGCCAGGCCTCGTGCGCATCGTGCCACATCGACGGCAAGAAGGACCGACTCGCCTGGGACCTGGGCAACCCGACGGGCGACCTCAAGGTCGTGCACGGCGACAACATCGACTACTTGATGTCACCGGTGGTGCCGACCAACTCGACGACTTTCCACCCGATGAAGGGGCCGATGACGACGCAGACGCTGCAGGACATCATCGGCAAGGAACCGCTGCACTGGCGCGGGGATCGGCTCGGCATCGAGGAGTTCAACGGCGCGTTCACCGGTCTGCTCGGTGACGATCAGTTGCTGTCCGCGCGGGAGATGCAGGAATTCGAGGACTTCCTCGCGTCGATCTGGTTCCCGCCCAATCCGTTTCGGTCGAAGACCAATGCGCTGCGCACCGACGTCGACCTCTCCCACCTGAACCTGCATCACGAGGACCCGAACACCGGCGCGGTCACGGCGTTGACGACCGGCAACGCGAAGCGCGGACTCGATCTCTACATGCCGACACTCGGGATTCGCCAGGACGGCCTGCACTGCGTGACCTGCCATACCAACGACGTCGGCATCGGCGCCGACTACGGATTCGACACGACGACGAATCAATGGGTGCCGATGCCGATCGGACCGCACGGCGAGATCCACTCGATGTTGAACTCGGCCGATCCGAACACGCAGCGACCGCTGAAGATTCCCCAGGTGCGCGACATGCATCAGAAGACCGGGTTCGACCTGCTGGCGCTGCGCAACACACAGGGTTTCGGCTACACCCACGATGGTGCGGTCGACACGATCAGCCACTTCCTCAGCGAGATCGTCTTCAACCACACGCCCGGCAACGAGGTCCAGGACGTCGCCGACCTGTCTGCACTCATGCTCTCGTACTCGGGCAGCGGGATGCCGAAGGGTGACGTGTCCGACCCGGACGTGCCGCCTGGTCCGATCGGCAAGAACAGCCACGCCGGGGTCGGCTTCCAGTGGACCATCCGCAGTTCGCAGCTCTCGAGCGAGGACGTGCTGATCCTCACCGAGATGTTCGCCCAGGAGGCCGCCGCGCCGGACGACATCGCGATCGTCGTCAAGCAGAACCATCCGAGCGGGCAGTCCGGGTGGTACCACGCCGGCAACTTCGTCATGCAGTCGAGCGTCGCGGCCTACTCGATGCCGCTCGTCGATCTGCTGAACTCGATCGGGCCGGGCAAGGAAGCAACCTTCCTCGTCGTTCCCGACGGCACCAAGGTCCGCATCGGCGTCGACCGGGATGCCGACGGGTGGTTCGACGCCGACGAGGTCCGGCTGGGAACCGATCCCGTGGATCCGTTCAGCGTTCCGCCTGGCGGTCTGGCCTGCACGCAGTCGATTCCCGCCGCGCCGACGGCGGCGGCGGCGACCGCGATCGGTCCGTACACGGTCAACGTGACCTGGGTCGATGCCTCGGCGAACGAGACCGGATTCGCGATCGAACGCGCCTGGAGCGACAGTCCGCAATGGGAACTCGTCGGCGACGTGCCTGCCGGCGTCACGGCGTTCGTCGACGACTCGGTTTCGTCCGCCACGGGCTATCTCTATCGCGTGCGGTCGTTCAACTGTGCGGGCCACTCGAGTCGAACCACGACACCGGCCACGACGACGCCGGCACTCGGTTCGGTGACTTCCGTCCACATCCACGCGATCGAACTCAACATGTACGAGATCGCGAGCGGCACCGGCGCGTACGGCACGTTCCAGATCGTCGACGATCAGGGCCGGAACGTCGCAGGTGTGCAGGTCGACATCGCGGTGACCGGCCCGACGGTCGGTGCTCTGACGTCGACGACCAACGACCAGGGCCAGGCGCTGTTCGTCATGCCCGAGACGACCGTTCCGAATCCGAGCTGGACCTTCTCGATCGTCGCGGTCGGCGCGGGAGATCCGACGGTGTTCCACGACGCGGGCAGCGACAACGAGACGTCGGAGTCCGTGCCGTAGTCGAGTCTCGCGACGGGCCGTCGTGGCTCGTCGCGAGTTCGCCGTCAGGATTCGGTGCGCGCTTCGAGCACGCCGACGATCCTGTCGACCAGGACGTTCGCGGAGAACGGTTTCTCGAGAACCTCGGTGTGCGACGAATCGGGTCCGTCGCCGAGCGCATCGCCTGCGTACCCGGTCATGAAGATCGCGTACAGCCCGGGTCGCTCTTGGCTCAGGGCCTCGTACAACCCTCTGCCGCCGAGACGCGGCATCACGACGTCGGTCAGCAGCAGGTCGATCTCGCCGTCGTGTCGACGGGCCACGGCGAGCGCTTCCTCGCCGTCATCTGCGAGCAGCACGTGGAATCCGCGGTCCTCCAGGACTCGGCGAACGAGCTGTCGAACCTGCGGCTCGTCCTCCGCGACGAGGATCGTGCGTCCGCGCGACACTCCTTGCGCCGGCGGCTCCGGCGTCGGGGTCGAAACGCGCTCGTCGGTCGGCGGCAGGACCACGCGGAACGTCGATCCGACACCTCGCTCGCTCTCGACGCGGATGCAGCCGCCGTGCTGTTGCACGATCCCGTGGACGATCGACAGGCCGAGTCCGGTCCCGTCGGACTTGTCGGTGAAGAACGGCTCGAAGATCCGCTGCATCGTGTCTTCGGTCATCCCCTCGCCGTCGTCGGTGACGGATATCTCGACGAAGGTGCCGCCGCGACCGAGACTCCGCGCGAGTGGCTCTTGTTCGTCGATGACGACGTTCCTGGCCCGGATCGTGATCGTGCCGCCGCTCGGCATCGCGTCGTCCGCGTTCGTCGCGAGGTTCATGAGCACCTGCTCGATCGTGGTCCGGTCCGCGAGGATCGGCGAGATCCCGGGCTCGACGTCGACGCGGATGTCGACGCGTTTGGTGATCAGGCGACGCAGCATGCGCTCGGCGCTCGGGATCACATCGGCGAGGTCCAAGACCTGCTTGCGGAGCATCTGCTTGCGGCCGAACGCGAGTAGCTGTCGCGTGAGCTCCTTGCCGCGGGTCGCGGCTCGTCCGATCTCGCGCAGCGAGCTTCGCAACCCCTCGTCGGGCATCATCGAACGCTCGAGTTCGAAGTCGACGTAGCCGAGGATCGGCGTCAGCAGGTTGTTGAAGTCGTGCGCGACGCCGGCGGCGAGTCGCCCGATCAGCTCCATCTTCTGGGCCTGTCGCAGTTCCTCTTCGAGTGCCTTGGTCTTGCGATCCAGGAGTTCGTTCCGCTCGCGCGCGCGTTCGCCGAGCTCGCGCTTGATCCCGACGAACAGCGGCGGCTCGTCGGGACCCGGCCTGACGCAGAACGCGGAGATCTCGACGCGGATCTCCTCGCCGGCCTTCGTGCGCGCGATGTGCTCTCCGCGATGAGCCTCTCCGTTCGAGAGTTTGACGAAGATCTCCTCGAACGTCTGCGGTCCGAGGTGCACGGCCGGAGTGCGTCCGGCGAGTTCGCTGTCGGTGTAGCCGAGGAGGCGCTCGTGCGCCGGGTTCTGCAGCAGGTAGTAGCCCTGGTGATCCGTGATGCAGACGGCTTCGTTCGCGACGTAGAAGATCTCCCGGAACACGCTGAGTTCGAGTCGCTGGGACTCGTCGAGCGAATTGGGCAGTGGAGCCTCGTCACGCGATTCGACGAACGCACAGACGAGCTTCTCACCCTCGATGACGAGCGGTCGCAATCGGACCGTCACCGGGAAGGTCGAGCCGTCTGCGTGTCGGTGTCGCCCCTCGGCGATCATCGCTTCGCCCGAGCGGACAGCCTGCCAGAGATCGGTCAGGCTCAGGTGGCTGCCCTTCTCGACGTCTCGGACGTACAGCTGCAGCAACTCGTCCCGCGTGTAACCGAGTGAGTCGCACGCGCGTTGGTTCGCATCGACGAACCGACCGTCCAGGTCGTGCACGAATACCGCCGCGGGGAAGCTCTCGACGAGTCCGCGGAGGTATGCAGGCGCATCGAAGCGGAGCGTGCGGGAATCGGTCACGGTGTAGCGGGGCGGGCTGGATGACGTCGCGAGAAACCGATGGATTCTCCGACCGCAGGCAGGCGATTGGAACCGCGGACTCAGTCGATGTGCGGCATCGGGAACAAGGAGCTCTCGGTCCGCTCGTTGCGGAGGAC
>JAGQQZ010000092.1 GCA_020425915.1 Planctomycetota bacterium
ACTCGCCGAAGAAGTCGCCCAAGTCGGTGTTGGAGGCCTTGAGGTAGGCCTCTTGGCTCCAGCTCATCCCGTTCCGCACGAACACGTAGGCTGCGCCGGTGTCGGCAAAGAGGGAGCTATCGTCGCTCTGGTCGCCGCCGATGCCCGTGGCGCTGCTGTCCTCGCTCGGCGCCCCGACCACGACCGTGTCGCCCGAGACCGAGACCGACTCGCCGAACCGGTCGTTCGCGTCGGTGTTCGAGGCCTTGAGGTAGGCCTGCTGGCTCCAGCTCGTCCCGCTCCGTACGAATACGTAGGCCGCGCCGGCGTCGCCGGCGTTGTTGTCGGTTTGGTTACCGTTGACGCCCGCGGCGTTGCTGGACTCGCCGAGCGCCCCAACCACGACCGTGTCGCCGGAGACCGAGACGGACGAGCCGAACCGGTCGTTCGCGTCGGTGTTGGAGGCCTTGAGGTAGGCCTGCTGGCTCCAACTCGTCCCGGTCCGTACGAACACGTAGGCCGCGCCGGCACGATAGACGCTGTTGTCAGTCTGGTTGCCGTTGACGCCAGTGACGTTGCTGGACTCAAACCTGGTCCCCACCACGATCGTGTCGCCCGAGACTGAGACGGACTCACCGAACCGGTCGTTTGCGTCGGTGTTGGAGGCCTTGAGGTAGGCCTGCTGGCTCCAACTCGATCCGGTCCGCACGAAGACGTAGGCCGCGCCAGCCAAACTGGCGCTGTTGTCGGTCTGGTTGCCGTCGACGCCGGCGGCGTTGCTGTCCTCCCCAAGCGCCCCGACCACGACCGTGTCGCCAGAGACCGAGACGGAGCAGCCGAAGACGTCGGACCCGTCGGTATTCGAAGCCTTGAGGTAGGCCTGCTGACTCCAGCTCGTCCCGTTCCGCACGAACACGTAGGCCGCGCCGGCCAAACCGGCGCTGTTGTCGCTCTGGTTGCCGTCGACGCCGGTGGAGTTGCTGCCCTCTTGCCGTGCCCCGACCACGACCGTATCGCCCGAGACCGCGACGGACTCGCCGAACCGGTCGTTCGCGTCGGTGTTGGAGGCCTTGAGGTAGGCCTGCTGCGCGACAGGATCGATCGTCACCGGATAGCGCGCTCCGTGCTCGTCGACGACGAGGCGCAGTCCCTCCGCGTGCGGCTCGAAGCCGGCCTCCAGCTCCCGCCCTTCCGCATCGAACACGATCAGCCCCGTGTAGGTGAGCGCTGCTTCCCCCTCGCTGCCCACGAACCGCACGGCGCGTCCATCGGCAGCGACCTGCGGCCGCAACGCGCCGCGGACGGCGATCGTGAAGACCAGTGGGCGTCTTGCCTTCTGTGTGCCGGCGTCAGCGTGCAGCGCCGGCCGCTCGTGGACCGTGTAGCCGTGCTCGAGGCCGCGGGTGTCGTTGACGTACCACTCCTCGAGCGTGTCGTCCCATACGTAGGTCACGCGTCCGCCCTCGGCGCGCACGTCCTGCGGAGCGTTCATGATCTGCTCCTGGCCGGCGAAGCCGTAGCGCACGAGCTCCAGCCCCCACGTCCATTCGTTCGCGTCGGGCAGCGTGGTGAAGCCGCGACCGTCGAACTCCGTGTGCCACCTCTGCCCCAGGTTGCGCGCCTGGTAGCCGCGCTCTGTCGGTCGGGCGGCGTGCCGGCCGGCCTCGTAGGCCGCGCGGATCCCGGCCCAGTCCCCGGCGGATAGTCTGTCGGGAACCGCCGGCGGAGTCGAAGCGGCCGCGCCGGCGAGCTCTCCGGACTGTCCCGATACGGCAGACGCCAGCGCCAGGACGCAGCCACACAGAAGCGAGCGGAGCAGGGAGAACCGAGCCCGTGCTCTGGAACGATCGATCGCAAGCATTGTCACCTTCACTTGACAGCCCCAACACACCGACAGAGCCGACATGCTACGAGCGGTGCCAAGTGGTGCGCAATGGGGCTGAGCTTGGGGATGTAGTCAGGGTCATGACGAGATGTTCGGTGCGACAACGTGGCCGAGTTCAAAATCGAGCGCCGTCAGCAGACACTGCTCCTCGAAGCGGATGGCGTGCAGGGCGTCGGGGCTAGCACGTCGTCGGCACCGTTGCGCAGCCTTGTCTGCGACAACCGGGACGGAGACCGAGATTCTCTCAATCGTCTCCAGCGCCAAGCACGCCACGAGTTGACTTCCAGGAAGCCGGTCTCCGGAGCGCGCGCGCGCTGAATCACGTGTGTCGGGTGCTCGTCGAGTCGTACCCGTCGCACAGCCTAGTGCCTTCGCAGGCACAGCGCCCCGGAGCGGATGGAGCGTAGGTGGTCGGAGATTGCTAGAGTCCACGCATGGCCGATGCCGAACGCATGCGCAACCAGAAGGGGCGACGCGGAACGATGCTCGGCGGTTTGCTCCTGGCGCTGGGACTGGTCGGAGTACTCGGCAAGCGTCTCCAGATCGGCAGGGACTCTGTCGAGACGGCGTTCGCGATCTTCACGGCGATCTGTTCAGGCGTGGTCTCGCTGTTCGTCTGGTACGGGCGGGGGTCTCGCCGCGGCGCGAGCGGAGCTCACCGACCGCGATCAGACTTCCGTGGCGAACACCAAGACGGATCCGATTGACGATGAAACGAACCACCGCGCGATGGCTCCTGGCTGCTCTCCTGACTTCTGCTTCCTGCAGTACCCAGCCGCATGACAACGTCGAAGCGCCGAGCGAGTCCGCGACCGACGTCGATCCCTACTTCCGCGAATCGTCCGCCATCTCGAGTGAGATCGGCCCCCAGGTCATCACGCGCGACGTCCTCCAAGATCGCCGCGGCGACTACTGGCTCGCGACCTGGAACGGGATCGTGCAGTTCGACGGCAAGACGTTCACCAATGTCACGAATCGCGATGGCCTGCGGCGCTACCGCGCGTTCCACGTGTGCGAGGACCGCGAGGGCAATCTGTGGTTCGCGACGGTCGGCGCGGGGGTCTATCGCTTCGACGGCACTGACTACACGAACTACACGACCGAGGACGGCTTGGTCGACGACGCCGTGTTGACGATCCTGCAAGACCGGGACGGCACGATGTGGTTCGGCGGGATGGGGCTGACGCGGTTCGATGGCCGGACCTTCACGGCGTTCGACGAGGGCGACGGGTTCACCAGTTCGGACGTCCATTCGATCTCGCAGGCCGCGGACGGCAGCCTGTGGATCGGGACCCGCGGTGCGTTGTTTCGCTACGACGGGTCGTCGTTCGTGAACTTCACGGCGCAACACGACGTCGACATCGACCCGAACAGCTACACGCCGGCGATCATCGATCGGCGCGGCCACGTGTGGTTCGGCGGATCGAACGGGCTGTACCACTACGACGGCGTGAAGGTGCGGCAGCTGTTCGAACCGGCGTGCTTCTCGTTGATGGAGGATTCGCGCGGTGGGATCTGGTTCAGCGGCGGCGCGATCGAGGGGCAGGACCCGATCCGTGGCACGGTGGTCCTCAACCGATTCGATCCGGCAGCGGGCCTCGACCAGTTCCTGGCAACGCGAACGCAGATCGAAGTGCCGACCGGTGCGGTGTTCGACCTGACCGAGGACCGAGACGGGACGATCTGGTTCGGTGCCGGCAGCGGGGTCGGGCGGATCGATGGCGATTCCGTCCGGTTCTACTAGCGAGTTCGATGCTCGATCCGCGCCTCGGACGGCGCGCTTCGCGGACGGGCAGGAGTCATCGCGACTCGTCCGCTGCTACCAGCGCCATCAGGCGTGTGTCGACGTCGGTCCAGAGTTCGCGCCACTTCCCCGCCTCGTCCACCGGCATCGCCGCGATCGCGTCGTCGTCGCGCACGCTCGCCAGATCGGGGTCTTCGCGGAGCTGCTTCAGTCGCTCGACGATCGGTGCGCGCTGCGTCGCGTGGTCGCGCGGCATCGCGGCGAGGCGCGCGAGGTCG
>JAGQQZ010000093.1 GCA_020425915.1 Planctomycetota bacterium
CAGGACTTTCTCGACTCGGTGATCGGAGTGCGTGGGTCGCGACGGCGGGCGCCCGCCGGATCGCGGCTGGCGCGCGCGCCAACATCGAGATTTCCGAAACGTGGCCGCGTGCCATCGAGATTTCCGATCTTGGAAAGCGCCCGCCAACGGTCTCTGGATTCCGGCGGGCGCCCGCCAACGACGGGATTCCCGAACGCATGCGCGCTGGCGATTAGAGCCGTCGACCTCGGAAGGTGCTCGCCGACTCCGGTCTTCCGATTCCGGCGGGCGCCCGCCACCCGAGATCTGGCGTGCGCGCGCCAACATCGGGAATCCCGATACCCGGAGTCAGTGCATCGGCCTTCCCCGATCGTGGCGCGCGCCCGCCGCGCGTGAGGTTGCGACTCCCCCCGTTTGCCCCGTCACCTTCGCGTCGGTCGCTCGCCCGCAGGGCGACCGACGCGAAGGTGACGGGGCAAACGGGGGGAGCCCCCACGTCTTGCCTTTGATCCCGAGCGCTCGCGAGCCGCGCAACCCCGACCACTCGCCCCAACACCGTACGCTCAGTGCGAACTCGCGACCGTCACCGCCGCCGTCGCCGACGTGACCGCCGCAATCACCGCAGCCTGCTGCGCCGCCACGACCGCCTGGATGTCCGTCAGCGCCTTCGCGTCGGTGATGTGGTGCAGCGCGCGGTCCACCTGCACGAGTTCGAGGAACACGACGCTGCACGCGAGATTGAACGTCTGCACGTGATCCGGCTTCGGGTGCAGTCGCTCCATCTGCGCGCGTCGATCGACGACGCGCGGGACGATCGTGGTCGCGTCGTGTTCGAGGAAGCAAAGGATGGCGAGCTCGTCGTAGTCGGACTGCCACATGCGGATCCCGGCGCGGCGGAACTCGTCGGCGAGCCTCGCATATCGGCGTGCCGTCTCGTGCGGCGAAAGTCCGACGAAGTGCAGGACGTTCGCGGCCGTCTGCAACGGATCTCCGCTCGAGAAGCCCTCTTGGCGCAGCGCCTGATAGATCGATTCGATCCGATTGCAGATCGCCGTCGGCTCGCCCTTCGCCGACGTCAGCAGTGCACAGGCGGGGAAGTCGTCAGGCCCTGTCAGCCACCAGTGGTGCGACTTCATGCCATCGTAGATCGCGCGCATGCGCGCGACGGTCGCCGCCTCGACCGGCCTACCGCTGGCCTGTCGATGGAGGATCCAGGTCGCCATGGTCTCGTAGGAACCGGCGCGGCGCATGCCGTGCTCGCGGAACATCCGACGGACGCGTGCGACCTGGTCGTAGAAGCCGCGCACGCTGTCACCCGACGCGTACAGCATCGCCGCCAGGACGAGCCGGGCGTCCTTCGTGATCGCACCGAACGTGCCGACCTCGCGATCGATCTCGTCGTTCATCCGGCGGATCGCGCGTGCGGTCGTCGCGCCGTCGCCTTCCGTCGTGGCGGCGGCGATCGCCGCGAATCGGAAGCTCGCCGCGTTCTGGAAGAACGAGCGGTCGGCGTTCAGCGCGTCGTAGATCTCGAGGAAGCGGGCGAACGGGTCGGGGGGGAGGTGGGCCATGCGCGCAGCATACTGCCCGCGCCCCGGCCGCTCGCCAGCGGTCGTCGAACGCTACGCTTCGGCGCGGTGACGCGTCTGTGGCCGACCAACGCTGTCGCCGTACGCCTTGGTCACGCGCTGCTGCTTGCGAACCGAGGCCATCTCGAGCTTCGTCGCCTCGGTCGCGTTCTGCACGGCGCTGACCATGTCGGCCCAGGCCTCTCGGACGGCGGCACGAACGGTCGCCGTATCCGCGTCGTCGGCGTCTGGCGCCGGCAGCGTCGCGATCAGCGTGTCGGCGCGGTCCAGGAGTGGGCGAACCCGCGCGAAGTCGTCCTGCAGGACGGCTTCGAGACCGTCCCGGTAGATCGCTTCGAGTTGGTGCAGGGTCTCAGTTGGGGATGATTCCATCCCAACCTTCCTTGAGCGTGCGCATGACGCGCAGCGGCGGGTCGATGTGCTCCGGCGAGCGCGTCAGGTTGGCCTGGGTGAGCTGCTCGATCGAGTACTCGTACAGCGTGCCGAGGTTCTCGGCGATCTCGCCGCCCTTGTCGTAGTCGAGCACCGAGCGCAGTTCGCCGATGATGCTCAGCGCCTTGCCGAGCGAGACGCCGACCTGAGCGCTGTGCGTCGTCGCGGGGTTCGCGAGCGCTTCGCGACTCTGCTCGAGGTGACGGATCGCCGCGTCGTAGAGCATCTGGATGATCTTCTCGGGCGATGCGGTCATGACCGCGTTGCGTTGGTAGGCCTGTGCGGCTTTTGCGTAGCTCATCTCGTTCCTCTGCCTTGTGGGGGTGGATACTGGTTCAGCGGAGTGCGCCCTGGATCGACGAGCCCTGACTCTGCAGTTGGCTCATCGTGATCTCGAGGTTGGCGAACCGCGCCGTGAGGGCTTCTTCGAACTTCTCGAGCCGGCGCTCCGCCTGCTCGATGCTCGTGTTGAGTCGAGCGGTGATGCGGTCGATTCCGTCGGTCCGAGCCTTGATCAGGCCGTCGATCGAATCGGTGAACAGTTCGAGTTCCGACGACAGGCGGATGGCGATGCCCGTGCCGGCCTTCGTGAAGATCGACTTGACCGCGTCCTCGTCCTGGACGAGTGCCGCCTCGAAGTCGCTCTGCGTGAAGGTCAGTCGCCCCGACGTCTCCGACTTGATGCCGATGTTCGCGAGCATCTGGTACGAGTTGCTACCCGTGTCCACGACGCTGCCCATGATCGTGCGGATCTTCGAGCGAACCGAACGGAGCGTCGAGTCGCCGAACAGAGCTCCGTCTGCGTTGCCCTCGGAGTCGACGTTCGACTGTCCTTCGAGGAAGTCGACGATCTCGTTGTACTGATCGACGAGTTCCTTGACCTTGCCCGAAGTGGCTTCGGTGTCGGCCGAGATCGTGAGTTTCGTCCGCGTCGTCGAGGGCGTCGTCGCGTCGGCGCCGAGCAAGTTGATCGTCACACCCGTGATCAGGTCGCTGACCTGATTGGTCGAGCGCGTGATCGAGATGCCATCGAGCGTGAACCGCGCGTCGGTGGCCGCCGTGTCGGTCAGACCGGCGACGAACGCATCCATCTCCGTGTCGGCCGCGGTGACGGTGAACGCGTTCGCCGTCCCCGGATCGTCGGAGGTGATGACGAGCTTGAACGGATTGGCGCCCTCTCCCGTGTCGAGGACCTGCGCGCGGATCGGCGCGTCGTCACCGTTGCCGTCGACCATCGCGTTGATCGAGTCGGCCATCTCCTGCAGCGTCGAACCGGTCGCGGCGTAGGTCGTGCCGTTGTGATCGATGAGGATCGTGCCGTTGCCGATGCTGGCGGTCGCGCTCGCGTAGCCGGTGGACTGCGTGATCTGCGACTTCGCGAGCGTCTCGATCTCGAGGTCGTACGAACCGGCGGCGGCCGCGCTCGAAGCGCTCGCGCTGACGAACCCCTCGGTGTCGACGTCGGCCTTGAAGTCGACGAACGTCGACGAGAGGCGGATGTCCTTCGCCTTTGCGGTGTGCATGTTCCACATCCCGTTGAGGTCTTTGCTGATGTCCTTCTCCTGCCTCTGCAGGTCCTTCTTGTCCCGGAGGTTCTGGACCGGACGCCGACCCACCGC
>JAGQQZ010000094.1 GCA_020425915.1 Planctomycetota bacterium
AGCCGGGTGTCGATGCTGCTACCGATTCCACGACGCAGTCGCTGACGCGACCGCGTCGCGGCTCCGACAGTCGGATTTCGTGCTGCCGTTCGCGGTCCACGGACCGCAGCGAGTTTTTCTTCCTGCGCCGCGATTGCGGTCGACAGCAGGCAGCATGGGTCTGCGCTCGCGACGCGGCGGTGGCGCGTCGCGATTCGGACCGGTCGGACCGATCGGACGTTTCGGTTCGCGCACCAGCGAACGGTGGCCTCGCGAAGCGCGCTCGTTCGCGCGGTCGTGCGCACGGAGGATCTGATTCCCCGCAACGACGCGACTCGACGCCAAGGCAACGCGCCATGCGTCGGGGCTGGTGAGGGTCACGCCGTTCTGATCTGGTGCCCGGTGAGGCCGTTCCGGCGCACGGGTGTGCGCCGTCGACTCCTCGCGAGTTGCGTCCATTCTCAGTTGATTTTCCAGATCCCATGAAGGCTCTCTCCTGCCTGGCCACCGCGGCGCTCGCGGTCGTCTCCCTCGCCCCCGATGTACTCGCCGACGGCCGGAAGCCAGGTAGTGCACTCTTCTTCCCGGTCCACCGTTCCGGTGGCGCCTGGTTCACGGTGCTCAACGTGAGCAACACCGCGACCGATCCGGCGACCCCGACGAGTTTCGGTGGTGGCACGAACGCGCACTTCGAGTACGTGAACGTGCAGCCGAACCCGAACGCGGCGATCAACCCGCTCGACAAGTTCATGCCGGTCGGTTGCACGATCTTCGACCGCGTCGAGTACCTGACACCCGCCGACCAGATCAGCGTGCTGACGACCTGTCACAACGCATTCGGGGGGAGCGGCCAGGAAGGCTACGTCGTCGTCTCGGCGGAGGATCCCGGACGCCCGATGGGCGGAAGCTGGTCGCACAACTTCCTGATCGGTAGCGAGATCGTCATGTCCGCGGGTGGCGTCACGTACATGATCAACGCGATCGCGGTCGGGACGTTCCACTTGCCGACCGTTCCCATCAACGCGAGTCCGCTTCCCGGCCACCTGCAGTTCGACGATGTCTTCTACAACAAGCTGCCGGACTACCTGATGTCGGACTTCATCGGCGTCGCCAACTCGCAGCTCGCCCTGATCAATCTGACCGGCGGCCCGAACATCGAGAACACGGTGTTCTTCGAGGTCTACAACGACAACGAGCTGCCGCTGTCGGCGACGCTCCGGTTCCGCTGTTGGTTCGATTGTCCGCTGTCGAGCGTCAGCCCGCTGTTCACGGAGGCGAATCTCGCCAACTTCCCGAACGACCCGCAGGAGTTGGACATCGACTGCGACGGCGCCGGTGATCTGGAGACGGGTTGGTTCCGCATCCGCAGCACCGGCACCTGGTATCCGGGCGGTCAGCAGCACAGCGCGGATGGTGTGATCCTCGGTTCGATCACGGCCGGCCACGGCTCGGTCCGTGGCGGGCATCTCCTCTGGGAGAGTGAGGCGCAGCAGGACAACGGCACGTTCCGTCTGCCCTGATCATTCGTTCTTCGCGACGATGCGCGTGCGCGCGCTCGTGCCTCGCGCGTCGTTTACCTTTTCCAATCCAAACCAAGTTCTCGAATCCCATGAAGGCTCTTACCTGCCTGGCCGCCGCGGCGTTCGCGGTCGGCTCCCTCGCTCCCGAGGTTCTCG
>JAGQQZ010000095.1 GCA_020425915.1 Planctomycetota bacterium
GACCATGGCGCGCGCGGCGGAGATCACGGCCGAGGCGCACCGCGCGGCGATGGAGGTCGCGCGGCCCGGCATGACCGAGTACCAGGTGCAGGCCGTCGTCGAGGGTGTGTTCCGCGAGCGCGGATCCGCGCGCAACGGCTACGACTCGATCGTCGCGAGCGGCCCGAACGCGTGCGTGCTGCACTACGTCGAGAACTCGCGCACGTTGCGACGCGGTGACCTGTTGCTGCTCGACGCGGGCGCCGAGGTCGACCTCTACACGGCCGACATCACGCGGACCTGGCCGATCGGCGGCGGGTTCGACGATGCGCAGCGCGCGATCTACGCGATCGTGCTCAAGGCGCAGAAGGCGGCGATCCGCGCGGCGGTCCCCGGCAAGCCGTGGAACCGGATCCATGACGTCGCGCTGCGCGAGATCACGCGTGGTCTGCGCGACCTCGGTCTGCTCAAGGGCGACCTCCGCAAGCTCGTCGACCGCGGCGCGTGCCGCAAGTGGTTCATGCACGGGACGAGCCACTGGCTCGGCATGGACGTGCACGACGTCGGCCCGTACGAGGACGCGGCCGGCAAGCCGATCGAACTCCGGGCGGGCATGGCGCTGACGGTCGAGCCGGGTCTCTACTTCGACGCGCGCGACAAGTCGGTCCCGAAGGAGTTCCGCGGCATCGGCGTGCGGATCGAGGACGACGTCGTGCTGACGCGCGGCGGCAATCGAGTCCTGACCGACGGCGTGCCGAAGGAGATCGCCGAGATCGAGGCGCTCTGTGCGCCCGTCGCTTGAGTCGCTACGATCCAGGGGTTCCCAGGACCCCGACGAGAGGAGACGAGCGATGCAAGGTTCCGTTCTCGCGTGCGCAGTCTGCGCCGTTCTCGCTGCCCCGACACCGCAGACGGGTGGCCCCGAGTTCCATCCCGCGGTGCGGCTCGAGGGCGGCGGCAAGCCGATCGAACTCGAAGCACCGGGCTACGCGTCGCCGTGCCTGTTCGACGTCGATGGCGACGGCGAGCAGGACCTCGTCGTCGGGCAGTTCCGCGACGGCAAGATGACCGTGTTCCGCGGGCTCGGCGAGGGCAAGTTCGGAGCCGGCGAGTGGCTCGAGGCCGGCGGCGACGTCGCGCAGGTTCCGGGCGTGTGGTGATGCACGTCTTCGACTCCACAGTTCGTGGACGTCAACGAAGACGGTCGGATCGACATCCTCTCGGGCTCCTACTCGCGGAAGGAGAAGGACATGGCCGGCCTGTTCCAGGTGCTCTGGGGCACCGAGGACGGCGGGTTCGCAGCACCGGAGCCGCTGTGCGGAACCGATGGCAAGCCGCTGATCATCGCGGCCGACGACAAGCACGTGACCGACAAGATCTGCACGCGGCCGACCGCGGTCGATCTCGACGGTGACGGCGACCTCGACCTCGTCGTCGGCAACTTCTCGGGCACGTTCGCGGTGTTCGAAGGTCAGGGCGAAGGCAAGTTCGCGTCCGCCAACACCTGGCTCGAGTCGGACGGCAATCGCATCGCGGTGCGGTCGCACGGGGATCCGTGCTTCGTCGACTGGGACGGCGACGGTGACCTGGACCTGGTCAGCGGATCGGCGCAGGGCGGCGTGTTCCTGTTCCGCAACGAGGGGTCCGAGGCGGAACCCTCGTTCGCGCACGCCGAGACCGTCCTCGACGTCGCCGAGCCTCGAGCCGGTGATACGACGTTCGGCGCCGCGCACATGAAGGGCCCACAGCATGACACGCGCGTGTTCGTCGCCGACGTGAACGGCGACGGCAAGTTCGACCTGATCCTCGGCGACGCGGTGCGAATCACGTACCCGGCGGAAGGGCTCGACGAAGACGCGGCGCGCGAGCAGCTCGGAGTCTGGCAGAAAGGTCTCAACGAACTCGTCGCCGCGCGCGTGGCCGCTGCCGCTGCCGACAAGGACTCGTTCGACGAGAAGTACGCCGACCACTGGAAGCTGCGCGAGAAGATCATCCGCTCGGTCTCGACCGGCTACGTCTGGGTCATGCTGCAGAAGTAGGCCCGACGCGGTCCCCGAACCCGGCCCCGATTCCACGCCGACATCCGGCTCGCGGAATCGGGGCCGAGTCGTAGAGTGGACGCTCCATGAAAGTCGTGTGCATCGGCGGTGGGCCGGGAGGCCTGTTCTCGGGCATCCTGCTCAAGAAGGCGTTCCCCGACGCCGAGATCGAGATCTTCGAGCGCAACAAGCCCGACGACACCTTCGGGTGGGGGGTCGTGTTCTCGGACGAGACCTTCGGCAACATCGAGGCCGCCGATCCGGTGAGCATCGGCGAGGTCCGCGGTCGGTTCCGCTACTGGGACGACATCCACACGTTCTTCGGGGGCGAGTGCGTCGTGTCGACCGGACACGGCTTCTGCGGGACGTCGCGCCGCGAGCTGCTCGAGATCCTGCAGGCGCGCTGCCGCGAACTCGGCGTCCGGATGAACTTCGAGGTCGAGATCGACTCGCTCGAGCAGTTCGCCGACGCGGACCTGATCATCGCGTGCGACGGCGTCAACTCGTGGATCCGCGAGGCGTACCGCGAGCACTTCAAGCCGTCGATCGACTGGCGCAAGTGCAAGTTCGCGTGGTACGGCACGGACCTCGAGCTCGAGGCGTTCACGTTCATCTTCAAGGAGAACGACGCCGGGCTGTTCCAGGTCCACGCCTACCCGTTCGCCGACGGACTCAGCACCTGGATCGTCGAGTGCCGCGAGGAGGTCTGGAAGCGCGCCGGCCTCGACGAGATGTCGATCGAGGAGTCGCTCGCGTACTGCCAGGACCTGTTCTCCGAGGACCTGCGCGGTCACCGCCTGCTCGACAACAACTCGATCTGGCGGACGTTCCCGACGATCCGCAACGAGCGCTGGTACCACGACAACATCGTGCTGATGGGGGACGCGGTCCACACCGCGCACTTCTCGATCGGGTCCGGCACCAAGCTCGCGCTCGAGGACGCGATGGCGCTCGCCGACGCGATGAAGGCGCACCACGCCGATGGGATCCCGGCCGTGCTCGAGGCCTACCAGGAGGCGCGGTTCGTCGACACGATCAAGCTGCAGAAGGCCGCGCAGACGAGCCTCGAGTGGTTCGAGAACAGCGCGCGCTACCTGGTCCAGGACCCGGTGACGTTCTCGTTCAACCTGATGACCCGCAGCAAGCGGATCACCTACGACAACCTTCGCCTGCGCGATCCCGAGCTCGTCGCGCGGACGACGCGGCAGTTCGCGAAGGACGCCGGCGTGAAGGTCGGAGCCGACGCCGAGCCGCCGGTGCCGATGTTCACGCCGTACCGGATCGGCGACATGCCGCTGGCCAACCGCGTCGTCGTCTCGCCGATGTGCCAGTACTCCGCGACCGACGGCATCCCCGACGACTGGCACCTCGTGCACCTCGGGAGCCGTGCGATCGGCGGCGCGGGACTCGTCATCACCGAGATGACCAACGTCTCACCCGACGGCCGGATCACGCCGGGGTGTGCCGGCATGTGGAGCGAGGCGCACGCCGACGCGTGGCGACGGATCGTCGAGTTCACGCACGCTCACTCGCAGGCCAAGATCTGCGTGCAGCTCGCGCACGCCGGGCGCAAGGGTTCGGTCTCCCACCCTTGGCAAGGCGACGACGTGCCGCTCGCGAGCGGCGGGTGGCCGACGCTGGCGCCGTCCGCGATTCCGTTCCGACCGGGTTGGCAGACGCCGAAGGCGATGGACCGCGCCGACATGGATCGGGTGCGCGACGAATTCGTGCGCGCGACGGAACTCGCGCACTCGAGTGGCTTCGACATGATCGAGCTGCACATGGCGCACGGGTATCTGCTGTCGAGCTTCCTGTCGCCGTTGTCGAACCGGCGCGACGACGAGTACGGCGGGTCGCTCCAGAACCGGATGCGCTACCCGCTCGAGGTTCTCGACGCGGTGCGTGCCGCGTGGCCGGCGGACAAGCCGGTCGCGGTGCGGATCAGCGCGAGCGACTGGGCCGACGACGACGGTCTGACGGGCGACGACGCGGTCGTGATCGCGCGCGAACTGCGGGCGCACGGCTGCGCGGTCGTCGACGTGTCGAGCGGCGGGAACACGGCCGAACACGTCCCGGAGTACGGTCGCATGTATCAGGTCCCGTTCGCGGAGCGGATCAAGTACGAGGTCGGCGTCCCGGTCATCGCGGTCGGCGCGATCCAGGGCGCGGATCACTGCAACACGGTGCTCGCGGCGGGCCGGGCGGACCTCTGCGCCTTGGCGCGCCCGCACCTCTACGATCCCTACCTGACGCTGCACGCGGCGGCGGAGTACGGGTTCGAAGACGTGGCGTGGCCGGGGCAGTACCTACTCGGACGCCGTCCGGCGCCGCGGCGCGACTGACCGCGGGCTTGCCGGGCGTTTCGTCGCGCCGTACTTCGATCCGCAGGTCCGGTTTCCCATCGTTGCGCGGCTTCGTCGGGTTGGTGGAGAATGGCGCGGTCATGAGGATGACTCGCCTCCACTCTCTCGTCTCTCTCTCGCTCGCGTCCCTGCCTTCGCTGCTCAGCGCGCAATCGCCAGCCGATGGCATGCGCCTGATCGTGCCGATCGACCAGCCGACGACTTACCTCGTGGACGTGGATGACGTCGTCGTCCATTCCTGGCCGAGCCAGTACCTGGCTCGGCACGCGGCGAGTCTCGACAAGGACGGTTCGTTGGTGCGGAGCATCAAGACGGCCCCGGGATTCCATGATGCGTTCGCCGGCGGCGGATTCGAACGCGTCGCGCTCGACGGCACGTCGATCTTCCGCTGGCACTACTACGGGCCGCGCAACCCGACGACGCACCACGACATCGAGATCCTGCCGAACGGCAACGTCCTCATGATCGCGTACGAGGAGTACTCGCACGCCGAGGCCGTGGCACACGGTCGTCACCCCGCGCTGATGGACCCGACGAGTCCGTTCCGTCCGGACCACATCATCGAGGTTCAGCAGACGAGCGAGACCGACGCTCAGGTCGTCTGGGAGTGGCACGTCTGGGACCACGTGATCCAGGACGTCGATCCGACCAAGGCGAACTTCGGCGTCGTCGCCGACAACCCGCAGCTCATCGACCTCAACTACCCGATCCTGGCTCCGGCGTTCGGCGACTGGAACCACATGAACTCGGTCGACTACGACCCGGTCCACGATTGGATCATCATCAGCCCGCGCGGTCAGAACGAGATGTGGATCATCGACCACAGCACGACGACCGCGGAGGCAGCCGGACACACCGGCGGCAACATGGGCCGAGGTGGCGACCTGCTGTATCGCTGGGGCAACCCGGCAGCGCACCGTCGCGGCACGCCCGCGGACCAGAAGCTGTTCGGTCAGCACGGCCCGGTGTTCATCCCCGAAGGTCGTCCGGGCGCCGGCAACGTGCTGGTGTTCAACAACAACGCGCCCGGCGGATCGGCGGTACAGGAACTCGTCCTCCCGATCGACGCCAACGGTGACTTCATCCTGCGCGCCGACGGCACCTACGGTCCGGACACGCCGGTCTGGTCGTATCAGGGCGATGGATTCCAATCGCCGATCGTCTCGAACTGCGAGCGGTTGCCGAACGGGAACACGCTGATCTGCAGCGGCTTCCAGGCCCGCGTCTTCGAAGTGACCCCGTCCGGCCAGACCGTCTGGTCGCACCGCGCACCGCACAACATCGTGTTCCAGGCCGAGTACGTCGAGCGGGCGATCTGGGGTGACGTGCAGCAGGTCTCCCGCATGGACGGCGGGAGCGTCGAGTTCGACCTGATCGCCGGCAGCCGTTTCGCGGGCCAGCCCTACTTGGTGCTCGGCTCCGTGTCCGGAACCGCGCCGGGCCTGATGGTCGACGGACTGCTGCTCCCGCTGAACGTCGACTCGTACTTCATGACGACGTTCTCGGACATCTCGAGCCCGCTGTTCACGTCGATGTCGGGCACGCTCGACGCGAACGGCCGCGCGACTGCCTACTTCAACCTGCCGGGCGGGATCCTGCCGAGCCTGCTCGACGGGCTGCAGTTCGACCATGCGTTCTTCGCGGTCGACGCACCGACCTGGACGGTCGTCAAGGTCAGCGACGCGGTCCGGTTCGAGATCGTGCCGTAGCGCGGCCTACCAAGCGCGCCGTAGGGCGCGCTTGTCGAGCTTGCCGGAGCCGGTCTTCGGCAGCTCGTCGAAGCGGCGGATCTGTTTCGGTCGCTTGAACCCGGCCAGACCTTCGCGGCAGAACGCGAGGAGTTCGGCTTCGGGGGTCGCGGACCGCAGGACGACGGCCGCGACGACGCGTTCACCCCAGTCGGGGTCGGGGATGCCGATGACCGCGGCCTCGACGACGTCGGGATGCTCGAACAGCCGGTTCTCGACTTCGGTCGAGTAGACCGTTTCGCCGCCGGTCAAGATGACGTCCTTGGCGCGGTCGACGATCGTGACGAAACCGCGATCGTCGATGACGGCGAGGTCGCCGGTGCGCAGCCAGCCGCCGTCCTCGAATACCGCCGCGGTCTCGTCGGGCTTGTTCCAGTAGCCGGGAGTGACGGTCGCGCCGCGCACGCGGATCTCGCCGACCGTGGTCTCGTCGCGCGGGACGTCGCGGCCGTCGTTCCCCACGACGCGGAGCTCGATTCCGCGCACGGCGCGCCCGGTCTTCGAGCGGTAGCGAAGTTGGTCGGACAACGGCAACGACCTCAGTTCCGCGTCGAGCAGGCTCATCGTCAGGAACGGGCTCGTCTCGGTCATGCCGTAGGTCTGGACGTATTCGCATCCGAACCGGTCGACGATCGCGCGCACCGTCTCGGGCGCGATCGGTGCACCGCCGCTGAGGATCGTCCGCAGGCTCGAGCAGTCTGCCGTCGAGTCGTTCGCGATCATGCGCTGGAGCATCGTCGGGACGAGGTTCGTCATCGTGATCGCATCGCGCTCGATCGCGTCGAAGGTCGACGCGGCCGTGAACTCGCCGACGAACGCGTGCGTGCCGGCGACGAGCGTGATCGCGAACGTCGCCCAGGCGTCGGCCAGGTGGAACATGGGCGCGATGTGGCCCCAGACGTCGGCTTCGCCGAGGTCCAGTTCGGCGCGCGTCATCTCGGCGTGGGCGACGACGTTGCGATGCGTCAACCGGACGCCCTTGGGGGTGCCGGTGGTTCCACTCGTGTAGTAGAGGTGCGCCGTGTCGTCGGGTGCGACGGCAGGCGGTTCGGTGCGCGGTGCGGATCCGGCGAGCGCGTCGGTGAGCGCGCAACGCGGCACGTCGAGTGCTGTTGCTGCCTCCGCGAACGCATCGTCGTGCAGCAGCAGCGCCGCGTTCGAGTCATCGAGGATCGCGGTGTGCTCGCGCTCGGTCAGCCGCGTGTTCCACGGGACCAGGACCACGCCGGCGCGGGCGGCTGCGAAGTATGCGCAGGCGTACTCCCAGCAGTTCCTCGCCAGGATGGCGACACGGTCCCCCGGTTCCACGCGCTGTAGGATCGAGCCGGCCATCCGCTCGGCTGCCTGTCGGAACTCGAGGTACGACAGGTTCGTCCCGGCGTCGCGGACCGCTCGGTGCTCGGGACACCGCTCGGCGGTGTCCGCGAGCAGCCGCCAGATCGACACGCTCAGCCCGTCGTCAGGACCTTGCGGATGTGGCCGAGCGCCCACTCGAGGTCGGCCTTCTCGATGACGAGCGGAGGCGCGAAGCGGATCGTGTGGGTGTGCGTCTCCTTGCAGAGCATGCCCGCGCGCTCGAGCGCCTCGCAGAACTTGCGCGCGCCGCCGGCGCTCTCGTGCAGCTCGACGCCGATCCAGAGGCCCGCTGCTCGGATCTCCTTGACGTGCGGGGAGTCGATCGCGCGCATCTCGTTCGCGAGCCACTCGCCGAGTTCCTTCGAGCGTTCGCACAGGTTCTGGTCGACGAGGACGTCGAGCGCCGCTTCCGCGGCCGCGCAGGCGACCGGGTTGCCGCCGTAGGTCGAGCCGTGGGAGCCGGGCGTGAACACGTCCATGATCTCCTTCTTCGCCAGGAACGCGGAGACCGGGTAGACGCCACCCGAGAGGGCCTTGCCGATCGTGACCGCGTCGGCGCAGATGCCGAACATCGTGTGCGCGAAGAAGTGACCGGCTCGACCGAGCCCCGACTGGATCTCGTCACAGATCAGCAGCGCGTTGTGCTCGTCGCACAGCTTGCGCACGCCCTGCATGAACTCGGCGCTCGGCACGATGACGCCGGCCTCACCCTGGATCGGCTCGATCAGGACCGCGACGACGTTCTCGTCGAACGCGGCGGCCGTCGACTCGAGGTTGTTGTATTCCGCCGTGACGAAGCCCGGCGTGAACGGTCCGTACTGGTCGCGCGCGACAGGATCGCACGAGAACCCGACGATCGTCGTCGTGCGGCCGTGGAAGTTCTCGGTGAACGTGATGATCTTCGCCTTGCCGTCCGGCACGCCCTTGACGCGGTAGCCCCACTTGCGCGCGGCCTTGATCGCGGTCTCGACGGCCTCGGCGCCGGTGTTCATCATCAGCACGGAGTCGTAGCCGGAGAGCTTCGACAGCTTCTCGCAGAACGGTCCGAAGCGATCGTTGCGGAATGCGCGCGACGTCAACGACAGCGTCTGCAGCTGATCGATGACCGCCTTGATGATCTTCGGATGGTTGTGGCCCTGGTTGACGGCGGAGTACGCCGAGAGGAAGTCGAGGTACTTCTTGCCCTCGACGTCCCACACCCAGATGCCCTCGCCGCGCGTCAACACGACGTCGAGCGGGTGGTAGTTGTGGGCCGCGAAGCGGTCCTCGAGGTCGATCCAGTGCCGTGCGTCGGTCGAAGTGTCGGTCATGCGAGCGACTGTATCGTTGGTGGCCGGGCCGGTTGAAGGGGCAAGGCAAGGTATGCACGAGGACATAGGAACTATGCATCGGGCGGTAGTTGGTAGGGATGGCGGTCGGCGGTGATGTCGGCGAGGGCCTCGCTCGGGCTCGCAACGACAGGAGGCGCCCTCCGTCGCCGCGTCGCCGTCGTTCGGCCGCCCTGCGGGCGAGCGGCCGA
>JAGQQZ010000096.1 GCA_020425915.1 Planctomycetota bacterium
CTGGCGTGCGACCGACCTGCGCCTCGACTCGAACACGACGAGCTCGTTCGATTCACGCAAGCCGCAGATCGCCGCCGACGGCAACTCGGTCTACGTCGTCTGGCACGACGCCCGCAACGGCGGCTCGGACATCTTCCTGAATCGATCGCTCGACGCCGGCACGACGTGGTTGCCGAACGACATTCGCGTCAACAAGGGTGTCGCCGGGATCACCTTCGCAGTCGATCCACAGGTCGCCGCCGTCGGGACGCACGCCCTCGTCGTCTGGCAGGATCGCCGCAACGGGTCGCTCGACGTCTTCTGCAACCGCACGACGACGTCGGGCAGCAGCTGGAGTGCGACCGACGTGAGGCTCGACACGACCCCCACGGCGACGACGTCGATCGCGCCGCGGATCGTCCTCGACGGGAACCTCGTCGGGGTGGTGTGGCAGGACCATCGGAACGGAACCGATGCCGTCTACGCCAATTGGTCGCTCGATCTCGGTGCCACCTGGCTGAGCAGCGACCGACGCCTCGACACGTCGGCGCCCGGCACCACGAACGCGACGGATCCTCGGATCGACATCGACGGCTCGTCCCTCTACGTCGCGTGGACCGACGACCGCAACGGCGCGGGCGACGTCTATTGCAACTACTCCCTCGACTCCGGCCAGTCCTGGGCCGCTTCCGACGTCCGGCTCGACACCGACACGCCGGGCTCCTCGGCGTCGATCGCGCCGCGAATCGTCGCGACCGCGGACACCGCGTGGGTCACGTGGCAGGACGACCGCAGCGGATTCAGCGAGATCCACGCCAACATTCCGTTCGGCATGCTCCCGTACGGCGACGGTACACCGGGTTCCGGCGGCTTCGTCCCGCGGATGCAGGGCAACGGCCAGGCGACGTTGACGGGCATCGTGTCGCTCGACGTGGTCGACGCACTCGGCGGCGCGCCGTCCGCGATCCTGATCGGATTCCAGCCGCGCTCGAAGATCTCGCTGTCGTTCCTCGGCGGCACGCTCCTCGTCAATCCGATCGCGTCGCCGCAGTTCCCCCTGTTCGGCACCCTCGACGTGCCAGGCGCCGGCAACATCTCGATCCCGATCTGGCTGCCGACCGACCCGGTGTTCCGCGGTTTCAACGTGAACTTCCAGGTGGTCACCGTCGACGCGGGCTCGGTGTTCGGCTGGTCGATGACGAACGCCGTCGAGATGTGGATCGGCGACTGAGCCCGACGCGGCGCGCGTCCCGTGCGACTCAGTCGTCGCCGGGCAGCGTCGCGATCTCCCAGATGCGCGATTCCAGGGTCGGGTCGCGCGGGACGATGTAGCCCTCGCGGAACACGAGCACACAGACGCGCGCGCCCTTGGTCAGGGAACGACCGGCCTTGGCCATGTGGACGAGGATCTTCGGCGCACCCCCACCGACCTGCAGGCGACGCGCGAGAAGCCCCGTGCCCTGCGCGAGGTGCGCGAGGAAGTCCGCGCTGAGGACGCCATAGGGCCTCGGTACGCCGAGGAAGCTGTCACCGACCGCGAGCAGCTCGCTCGACGGGTTCGACCACTCGAACTCGGTGCGATCGGCATCGAGCACCACGGACGCTTCGTAGACGGCGCCGGCGTGAGCACGCTTCGGGAACGCGTCGCAACTCCACGGGATCCCGTGCCGGAGCTTGCCGACGAACACGGTGTCGAACTCCGGCTTCAGCTCGTAGCGGCGCAGACGCTCGGCGACGACGCGCGATGCGACTTCGATCGCGCCCCGCGCGGGGTGGTTGTCGTTGCCGTCGTAGTAGAGGTGCTCGTAGTCGTCGCGACGCTCGAGGAACGCCGGCAGCAGGTCCACGACTTCGAGCCCCGCTCGCAGCATCGCGAGGTGCAACTGCAGACGCATCGGGTCGAAGATCCCGTCGGCTGGCGTCGCCTTCGTGAACTTGCTCGCGACGACGTGCTCCTTGGCCGGGAACGGAACCACGACCAACTCGATCCCCAACGCCCTGAGCTGGTCGCGCAGCGACGTGATCGCGGCGAGGCCGGACGCCCAAGCATCGGGCGTCCGGGACGCGTAGAAGTAGGACGGACCTCGGAACGTCCACCGATCCTCGAGCGTGACCGGACCCTGCTTCGTGAGCTCCGCGAGCTCGTGGTAGACCGGACCGAGACCCTCGATCCAATCCTCCCAGCTCCCGTGTTCGGCGAGCTTCGCCTCGATCGCCGCCGTGTACGCCGCGATTTCCTCGGCCTGGGTCCGCGCGCCACTCGACGGCAACGGAACGATGTCGACCTGCTCGAGCTCGCGACGTCGGTGGAGGTCGATCGCCCCGAACAGCGGCAGGTCGAATCGATCGAGCGAGTCGACGCGTTGGATCGTCCGCACGCTCTCGTCGAATTTCTCCCACGGGATCAACTGCGCCTCGACGACGTCGCCAGCCAGCAACGAACTCGCGACGCGGAGTTGCCGATTCCGGAACCCGAGCGAAGCCACCAGGAACTCCTCGGGAACGCCGGCAGATCCCCCGCGCCACCGCGCAAGGTGGACCACGATGCAGTCCGGATAGTCGCTGTCCTGCCGCGACGGCGTCGCCGTCGTCTCGACGATCTCGAACTCTGCCAACGGACCCGGCGTCGGCGCCACGTCGCCGAGGAACTCGTGTCCGAGCATCGCCGCCAAGCGCCGCCGGCTACCCGCGATCTCCGCCTCGAGCGCGGCGACCTGGGCTTCGAGCTCACGGACGGACTCGACGTGCCTTTCGCCCCCGCTCTGCGGAGACCGTGGCTCCGGGGACTGAGCCTGCGCATCCGTCCCCTCCGCCGAGCACGAGACGACGACGAGGGTGCAGAGAACTTGGATCCATCGCTTGAGCATGACGTTCGGGGCGTCGCCGGCGGGAACGGGACGCGTGCCCGCACGACACGGCAGCAGACTATGCCGCTTCGGAGCATGAGTGCCAACCGCCGGGCGCGGCCACGGAATCAAGGCGGCGCGCAGGGAGGTTCCGAGTCGCGACTCCGCGACGACCACCCGAACTACGTCCCGCTGATCATCCACCCCGCCCAGTCGCGGAACGGCACCCCGCGCTGCTTCGCCGCCTGCTTCGCCCCGCGCAACGCGACCGCCGGGTCTTCGTGCTGCTTCCACAGCCGCGTGTAGAAGTCCGCCATCAGCTCCTCGGCGTGCACGTCGTTGACGCGCCACAGCGACGCCAGCACGAAGCGCGCACCCGCCGCGTGGAATGCTTGCCGCAGCGACGCGAGGCCGGTGCCGCCGCGACGGACGCCGAGCGAGGTGTCGCACGCCGACAGCGTGGCGAGGTAGCACGACGTCAGGTCGAGTTGCGCGATCTCCTGCGCGGTGAGGATCCCTTCGCGATGGCCGAGCGCATCGGACGGCAGGTTGGCGCCGGCGAGCGCGATGCCGGTCAACGAGAACGGCGACAGTTGCGCGACGCGGTCGTGAGCACCTGCATCGAAGCGCGCGAGTGCGGAGGCACCGTCGGGCGCATCGGTGGCACGCCATGCCGACTCGGGCGCGAAGTAGCCGTGCGTCGCGAGGTGCAGGTAGGTCTTGCCGGGAGCCTCGGCCACGAACGCCGCTTCGCTCGCGTCGACTTCCCTCAACACCGTCGGTGTCGCGTCCGGGAACGCTCGCTCGAACATCTTCGCGACGCGGCGAGCCTCGGTGTTGAACAGGTCGGCGAACGTCTTCGGCGTCGGGTTCTCCCCGGCTCGCTCGTCACCGGCATCTCGATGTCCTTCGTACGTTGCCGTGGCGACGATCGGAGTCACGGCGTCCGCGAACGTGGGCGCTCCGGACTCCGGCATCGTGTCGTAGTCAACGCTGCCGAGGGTCAACGCCGTCGGCTCGGCCACCGGTCTCGAAGGCTCGTGCAGCAGCGTTCGCAGGGACGGGACGATCTGCACCCGAAGTGTCTCTCCGAACGTCCGCCCGTCCGCCATCGGAAGATCCTCGATCGGCACGAGCTGCAGTTCGTCGGCGAGCGACAGCACGACGCGATCGGTCGCCTCGGGCAACGAACCGAGCAGCGGGTCGACGAGCAGCCGCCGGAGGTCGGAGAGCTGGGCCCCGAGCTTCGAACCCGTCTCACGTCCACCGCTGCGGGCGCCGGTGAGCGCGAGTTCGCGCAGGCTCGCGATCGTCTTCTCGACTTCGGCCACCGGTGCGAGCGCGTGCCACGTCACGTCCCCCGCCGCCGAGAGTACGAGCGCGGCGAACCGCCTCTCGTCCGAGGTCGTGACCCAGGGCTGGTCCGGATCGTTGATCCAACGCGTGTA
>JAGQQZ010000097.1 GCA_020425915.1 Planctomycetota bacterium
CCGAAAGGACCGACAGTCCAGCAACGGACCGTCGGGAATCGCGACGGCAGACGCACAGCATGAAGCTGAACGGTCAACTTTCGCAACAAGTCGAGCAGCGACTGGCACTGATGCCACAGATGCTGCAGTCGATCGAGATCCTCCAGCTCTCGACGATCGGGCTCTGTGACCTCATCGAGCGGGAGCTCGCGCAGAACGAGACGCTCGAGGCCGTGCGGGAGGATTCGCTGCCGACACCGCAGTCGGCGGTCAGCGACGAGTCGTTCGATCCAGGTCGGTTCACCGGACGAACCGCGAGTGGCGATTCCGATCGGAAGCTCGAATGGCTGAGCAGCGTCGAGGGCCGCGCGCCGGGGCTTGCGGAGCATCTGCGTGCCCAGTTGGTCTGGCGCGAGTTGGACACGGACCTGCGGGCTCGCATCGACGTCGCGATCGATGCGCTCGACGCGCGTGGTCTGCTGCCGCTCGACGACGCGGAACTCGAGCAACTGCTCGGCGCCGAGTTCGTGCGGCCAGTGCTCGACGTGATCCACTCGTTGGAGCCGCGCGGGATCGGCGCACGATCGACGATCGAGGCGATGCTCATGCAGGTGCCGGCGTCGGACCCCGACCTGCCACTGATGCGCGCCTTGCTCTGCGACTACCTCGACGAGCTGTCGCGCAATCGCGTGCCGGAAGTCGCACGGGCGCTCGGCATCGACATCGACGAGGTGCTCGACTTGGTCGATCGGATCAAGACGCTCGATCCGCGTCCGGGTGAGGTGTTCGTCCAGGAACTCGCGGCGCAGATCCACCCGGACCTGATCGTCGAGCCCGACGGCGCCGACGGACACCGCGTCGTGGTCGATGACTTCGCCCTTCCGGTCCTGCGGATCAACGAGCACTACGCGGCGATGGTCCGCGCGCCAGACACCGAGCGTTCCGTCAAACGCTACCTGCGTGACAAGCTGCAGTCGGCGCGAGATCTGATGTCGGCGATCCGTCAGCGCAAGGAGACGCTGGCGCGCGTCGGCGCCGCGGTCATGGCTCACCAGCGGGCGTTTCTCGAGCACGGCCGGGCCGCGTCGCGACCGCTGAAGATGTCGGTGATCGCGGACGAACTCGGCGTCCACAACTCGACGGTGAGTCGAGCCATCGCCGGCAAGTACGTCCAGACAACCCACGGAGTGTTCGCGCTGCGCGACTTCTTCGACGGTGATCGGACCGCACGACGTGCGAGCGAGGGCGATGGTGCGAAGGGGCGCATGGCCGTGCTCCACGCCATCGAGCAGCTCGTCGGTAACGAAGACAAGCACGATCCGCTCTCCGACGAGCAGCTCGTCGAGCGACTCGCCGAGCTCGGCATGGAGCTCGCACGACGGACCGTGGCGAAGTATCGCAAGGAACTCGGGATTCGCTCGAGTTGGCAACGCAGGAGGCACGGTAGCCGATGAACCTGTTCGAACATCATCGGAGCGACACGCTCCACCAGGACGATCGCCACGTCGATCCGACGACGGCCGAGGACATGCTGTTCGCGGTCGATGCGGAGGCGGCGGCGCGCTACCCGTACGACGACGATGACGATTCCGTCAGCGCCGCGTTCGACACGGGTGACTTCGATGCCGACCCGATGCTCGGTGGCTTCGGGTCGACTCCGGCGCTCATGGCAGAAGGACTCGACGAGGTCGTCGAGGACGCGTCCGAGAGCTTCGGGCTCGGCGATCGGATGGCCGAGTTCCACGCGGAGTCGTTCGCTCCTCCGCCCGCACCCAGCCCTCGTGTCGACGCGGGGCCGCGGCAGATCCCGGGACGCAACCGTGTGAGCTACAGCACCGGGTTGAAACCGGCTTCCTCGACCCGCCTGCGACCGATCGAGGCCGGACGGGAACCGGGTGCGATGAGTGTGCTGCTGCCGTTCACGCTGTTCCTCACCGGGACGGGTGGCACCGTCTACTACGCACTGCTGGCCGGAAGTCCGGTGCTCGCGGGGGTGTCGTTCACCCTCGGCGCGATCGGCGCTATGTTCTGTCGCGTGCTGTTGCGTCGCTGATCCCGGCGCACGCGGTCGGAATTCCGCCTTGCCCCGATACCTGTTGACGATTGCGTACGACGGTGCTGCCTACGCCGGCTGGCAGCGCCAACTCGGTCAGGACACGATCCAGGCCCGCCTGGAGCAGGCCGCCGCGGAGATCTTCGACGCGGAG
>JAGQQZ010000098.1 GCA_020425915.1 Planctomycetota bacterium
CTCGCTTCCGGAGCTGCGAGTTGCTCGACATCAGGATCACCGCCACGCCGAAGGAGGCCACCGCGAACGCGCCGAGCAGCGTCGTCAGGAGCGAGTCCTCGGAATGGCCGTGTCCCGAGCCTTCGTCCGGAGTGACGTAGCCGTCGGGTTCGATCTCGTGCGGCTCGTGCCTCTCACCATCGACGATGAAGAATTCGTCGTGCGTCCCGGCGTGGCCGTGGGCGTCTTCGGACGGGTGAACGGTGAGGTGATCGTCGTCCGCGTGACCGTGGTCGTCGCCGTGGGGCGATTCGTGGTCGTGTGCGTGTGCGTCGAGTCCGTGTGCGAGATGGGTGTCCGAGTCGTCGGCATGGCCGTGCGCGTCGATCGACTCGCCGGCCGGTGCCGCGTGCCCCGCGGGCGACGATGGGTGGCCGAAGTCGAGCCAGCCGAGATCGCCCGAGCCGACCTCGTACATCGCACCGAACATCGCGACGAAACCCTCGCGTTCGGCGTCGCGCAGCAGTTCGCTGCGCGCGCGCAGGGCCTCGACGAACCGCTGACAGTTCAGCTCGACCGCGCGACGGACCATCGCGTCTCCTTCGAGACCTTCGCCGCGCGCGGCGACGATCGACGGTTCGAGCCAGGTGAACAGTTGGCGCATACTGGCCGGGACCTCGACGCGGCCGCCGACGTGGCCGCGGTTCGCCGCGAGCTCGATGACTTCGTCGTGGTCGTGACCGAGCACGACGATCAGCGACGCGCCGGTGTTCTCCACGGCGTGCTCGACGCTGGCGAGCACCTCGTCGTCGAGGAAGTTCCCCGCGACCCGGATCACGTAGAGATCACCGAGGCCGGCGTCGAACAGGATCTCGGGGGAGATGCGCGAATCGGCGTCCGCGACGACGACGGTGTGCGGCCTCTGGCCCTCGAGCAGCGCGCGGCGACGTTCGGGTGACACGTCGGCGTCGGTCGCCTCCTTGCTCAGGAAGCGACGATGGCCGGCCTGGAGCATCCGCATCGCGACGTGCGGCGGGAAACCGCGCACGCGTGCGGGGCGGTGTTCGGTCGCCTCGCGGTGCGCCGCGGCGTACGTCGTCATGCGGCGGGTCGGCAGCCACACGACCTCACCGGACTCGGAGTCGTACTTCGCCGGCACGAATTCGAAGCGGTCGCTCGAGGTCAGGAGTCGCAGGGTCGAACTGCGGTGCAGGGCGTCCTGGATCGTCATGTAGACGTTCTCCTCGGCGGCCTTGAGCAGGCGTTCCTCACCGGCGAGTCCTTGGCGGGCGGCCCAGCGCAGGGAGCTCTCCAGGTGATCGTGCAGGCGTTCGCCGGCCGGGGAGGCCGGAAGCGCGCTGTCGGCGAGTTTCAGGCTCGCGTCGCGGTCGTGCCCGAGCACGATGCAGAGCCCGACACCGAGTTGTTGCGCGGCGAACTCGATACTCGCGAGCGTCGCAGGATCACAGACGTTGCCGGCGACACGAATCGTGTAGATCTCGCCGAGCCCGGCGTTGAACACGAGTTCCGGTGCGACGCGGCTGTCCGACGTCGTCACGACGATCGCGTACGGGCGCTGCTGCCGCAGCAGGCTGCGGCGGGTGCCTTCGTCGATCGATCGCTGCAGGGTCTCGCCGCGGACGAATCGCTCGTTGCCGAGCTTCAGAAGGCGCAGCGCCTCGGAGTTGTCGACCCCTCGATGGGAGTCGTGCGTCTGCGCCGGCACGGTCAGCGTGCTCAGCCAGACGGCGGTCAAGGTTCGGAAAAGCACGCCCATGGCCAGATCTCCCTCGGTTTCGCGTCGCGTCGATGGACCAATCTCCTGTCGAGAGATCGGCTGGCGTTCCTGCAACCGGGCGCCGAAACCCCGATGGTATAGGGGGTTAGGAGAGCGTGTTCAGGAGATTGACAGACTTCGGAACCGACTTAAAATGCGCCGCCATTTTTTCCGATGTGCAGGCTTTCGCCGGCACTCAGCACTTTCCGCCCACACAACGGCACGCCCGTCATGTCCAACTCCGCTCAGAAAACCTCCGGTAAGAAGTCCAAGGAGGAGCAGCGACTGCTGCGCACCCGAAACATCGGGATCATCGCCCACATCGACGCGGGCAAGACGACCGTGTCGGAGCGCATCCTCTATATCACCGGTCGGAGTCACAAGATCGGGGAGGTCCACGACGGCCAGGCCACGATGGACTACCTCGAGGAAGAGCAGAAGCGTGGCATCACGATCACGTCGGCCGCGACGACGTGCGAATGGCGTGACCACCTGGTCGCGCTGATCGACACCCCTGGGCACGTGGACTTCACGGCCGAAGTGGAGCGTTCGTTGCGTGTGCTCGACGGTGCGGTCGGAGTGTTCTGTGGTGTGGCGGGCGTGCAGCCGCAGTCGGAGACGGTCTGGCGTCAGGGCAACCGCTACAACGTTCCGCGTTTGGCGTTCGTCAACAAGATGGACCGGACCGGCGCGAACTTCGACAACGCGGTCGAGACGATGCGCGCGCGACTCGGTGCGAACCCGGTCCCGATCCAGATGCCGATCGGCGCGGAGCGCGTCTTCAAGGGGGTCATCGACCTCGTCGAGATGAAGGCCTACACGTGGGACGATGACGCCCGTGACGTCAGCATCTCGGACGTGCCGGAGGACATGCGCGCCGAGGCCGAGCGTCGCCGTGAGGCGATGATCGAGGCGGTCGCCGAGTTCAACGACGAGATGCTCGAGAAGTTCGTCGAGGGCGAGCCGGTCAGCGTCGAGGAGATCAAGGCCGCGATCCGCACCGGGACGTTGTCGCTCGGCATCACGCCGGTGCTCGCGGGCTCGGCGTTCAAGGACAAGGGCGTGCAGAACCTGCTCGACTGCGTCGTCGACTACCTGCCGGCGCCGAACGAGGTCCCGCCGATCGAGTGCACGAACCCGGACACCGGTGAAGAGATGACCCGCGAGGTCACCGCCGACGCCGGCCCGGCGGCGATGGTCTTCAAGACCATCTCCGACCCGAACGGCGACCTGACGTTCGTCCGCATCTACTCGGGCGTGCTCCGCCAGGGCGAGAAGTACTACAACCCGCGCAACAACAAGACCGAGCGGATCGGCCGACTGCTCCGCATGCACGCGAACCAGCGCGAGCCGCTCGAGCTCGCGAAGGCCGGTGACATCGTCGCCGTCGTCGGCATCAAGGATGCGATCACCGGCGACACGCTCTGCACGAAGGACGACCCGGTGTCCTTCGAGGCGATGGAGTTCCCGGACACCGTCATCTCGATGTCGCTCGAGCCGAAGAAGAACGCGGACCGTGACAAGCTGACCAACGCGATCGGCAAGCTCGTCCGCGAAGACCCGACGTTCAAGGCTCGCACCGACGAGCAGACCGGCCAGATGGTCATCAGCGGGATGGGCGAGCTCCACCTCGAGGTCATCTGCAACCGCCTGCGCAGCGAGTTCAAGATCGAAGTCAACACCGGCAAGCCGAAGGTGGCCTACCGTCAGACCCTCCGCGGTCCGAAGGAAGTCGAGGCCCGTCACATCAAGCAGTCGGGTGGTTCGGGTCAGTTCGCGGTCGCGAAGATGCGCTTCCGCCCGGACGAAGAGGCCGACCCGGTCACGTTCGAGTCGACGGTCACCGGCGGCAACGTGCCGAAGGAGTACATCCCGTCGATCCAAGCCGGCGTCGTTGGCGCGGCGAAGTCCGGTGGCCGAATCGGCTTCCCGTTCGTCAAGATCCACGCCGAGCTCTACGACGGTCAGGCACACGACGTCGACTCGAGCAACATGGCGTTCGAAGCGGCCGGTGTGCTCGCGTTCCGACTCGCGGTCGAGAGCAACGCGATCCTGCTCGAGCCGATCATGAAGATCGAGGTCGAGTGCCCGGAGGAGTACACCGGTGACGTCATCGGCGACCTCAGCTCGCGTCGCGGGCAGATCGAGGAGATGACGAGCAAGCCGGGTGGCATCCAGCAGGTCAGCGGCAAGGTCCCGCTGTCCGAGATGTTCCAGTACTCGACGATGCTCCGTTCGATCACGCAGGGGCGTGGTCACTACTCGATGGAGCCGGACAGCTACGAAGCCGTTCCGACGCAGCTCGCCGAGAAGGTCCTCGAAGAGCAAGAGTGATCCGGCGCGCTTGGCGCGCCGACTCGAGCCGCCCGATCGCGAGATTGTGGCGGCTCGTGCGTGTACGCTCTCGCCGATGTCCAGAGACCGTGACGGACGACGCCTGGCGAGCCACGAGCGGCGGCTGCGACTGCTGGTGATGCACCTGTGCGGGCGTTCGCTCCGCGCTCGGACCGAGCCCGAGGACGTCGTGCAGGAGGTCTACCTGCGTGCCGTGACGGTCGAGAATCTGCCGGCGACGGAGGACGAGCTCTGGCGGCTGCTCGCGCGGATCGCGCGCAATACGGTCGTGGACATCGCGCGCGCGGCGCGCGCGTCGAAGCGTGACGCGATCGAGCGGCGCCTGGCTCGGTCGGACTGGACCCGGTTCGACGCGGTCGAACCGGCCGCCGCGACTGCGGGGCCGCGGACGCGGTTGCAGTTCGCCGAGTTGCAGACCGAACTCGAGGCGGCGTTCGATCGACTGACGTCGGAACATCGGCGGGTCATCGGGCTTCGCCAGTTCGAAGGACTCTCGGCGCGCGACACGGCTCGACGGATGGGGCGGTCGGAGGCGGCGGTCCATTCGCTCTACCGTCGCGCGCTGTCGGCCTGGGACGAGGCATTGTCGTGGTCGTGAGCGTGCACACGACGGTCGACCGGTCGGTGGATTCTTTCGTCGACCCGCGACGAATCCTCGCTCCGAATCCGCTCGGGGACGCATGAACGAAGACGCACCGACCGAGTCTCTGGATGACCGTCTCGACCGACTCGTGTCCGAGTACTCGGACCGACTCGCAGCCGGACAACGACCGAATCGACGCGAATACCTCGATCGCCTGCCGGCGGGGGCCCGTCCCGGGTTCGAGCGCGTCCTCAAGATGATCGAGGCCGGGATGGCGAGCCCGCCGTCGCGGATCGATCCGCTCGTGCCGGGCGCCGAGTTCGGCCAGTACCGACTCGAGCGAGAGGTCGGCCGGGGTGGCATGGCGCTCGTCTGGCTCGCACGGGACACCAAGCTCGGCCGGCCGGTGGCGCTCAAGCTCCTGCGGCCGGGACTCGCGCTCGAGCAGCGGCACGTCGATCGGTTCGAACGCGAGGCGCGGGCGATCGCCAAGCTGCACCACCCGCACATCGTCGAGGTGCACGACGTCGGAGAGGCGCGCGGCTACCACTACCTCGCGATGGAGTTCGTCGCAGGGCCGTCGCTGGCCACCGTGTTCGAGGCGCTGCCGATCGATCGGGAGCGTACCGCCGACGATCTCGCGCGGGCCACCGGGATCGCCGAACTCGCGCAGCATGGCTCGTTCGAGCAGGCGATCGCGCGACTCCTGGTCCCGGTCGTCGACGCGCTGTCGCACGCACACGAGCTCGGCATCGTGCACCGAGACGTCAAGCCTTCGAACATCCTGCTGCAGATGGACGGTCGCGCGGTCATCGCGGACTTCGGCCTCGCGAAGGGCGACGACGATCCCTCGCTGTCGTTGACCGGCGAGGGGATCGGCACGCCCTACTACATGTCGCCGGAGCAGGCGCACCTGACGACCAAGCGGGTCGACCATCGGACCGACATCTACAGCCTCGGCGTCACGCTCTACGAGGCGCTCGCCGGCCGGCGCCCGTTCGGCGGGCAGAGTTTCCTCGAGGTCGTCGCGGCGATTCGTGACACGGTTCCCGTGCCGCTGCGGACGTCGACGACGCGTTGCAGTCGGAACGCGGCGGCCGTGGTGAGGTGCGCGATGGCGCGCGATCCGGACGAACGCTACCGAGATGCCGACGCGCTGCGGTTGGATCTCGTGGCCGTCGCGGACGGCTTGGTGACCGAGGCGCGGCAAGCCGAGGGCGGAGTGCTTCGGCGCGTCTGGACCGCGTTGCGCCGGACCTTCACCGGCGAGTCGTTCGAGTACCGATCGGAGGCGACGTTGTTCGGCGTGCCGCTCGTCCATTGGATCGCGGGTCGACGCCGACCGGGTCAGCCGCGTCGTGTCGCGCGGGGCTGGCTCGCTTGTGGGGACACCGCGTACGGATTGGTTGCACTCGGGCCGCTCGCGGTCGGTGGGATCTGCGCCGGCGGCGCGAACGTCGGCCTCGTCACTTGGGGTGGGATGACCGCCGGGTTGCTCGCGTTCGGCGGGATCGCGGCCGGTCTGTTCACGGCCGGTGGGATCGCCGTCGGGTGGCTCGTGGGCGGCGGGATCGCTTGCGGCTATGCGGCGATGGGTGGGATCCCGATCGGCCACTACGCGCTCGGAGGGATGCCGATCGGCAAGTTCGTCCTCGGCGACCAGCGGCAGGACGTGGAGGCTCGCGAGTTCTTCCAGGCGCTGTTCGAGTCCTGGGACGGCTTCTGGTCGACGCTGTTCTGAGCCCCGGCTGTCGCCGGTCGGTCGATCCAGCTACCTTGCTCGGTGCATGGACGCGAGCCGGGATCCGCTGAGCGACGCCGAGGACTCCGTCGAGTCGGCGGTCGTCGTGGAGTTCCTGCGGCTCTACGCAGCGGATCGTGATGCGGGTCGCCCGCGGGACGTGTCGGCATATCGCGCTCGCTTCCCGGGGTTCGAAGCGATGATCGAAGCGGAGTTCGATCGGCTCGCTCGACACGAACCACCAGGCGCCGACGCGAGTGTCTCGATTGCCGGTACGACGGTCTCCGATCCGGCGGAGCTGGCGCGCACGATCGCCCAAGATCGCTACGAAGTGCTCGAGACGATCGGACGCGGAGGCATGGGGGTCGTGTCGCGCGTGCGCGATCGTCGCCTCGGGCGGGATCTCGCGATGAAGGTGATCGCGGAGCGTCCGAATCGCAAACCCGGCACGGGATCGAACAGCGTGCACTGGCGGAGGTTCGTCGACGAGGCGCAGATCACCGGTCAGCTCGCGCACCCCGGCATCGTCCCCGTCCACGACCTCGGGATCGACGAGCAGGGACGCGTGTACTTCACGATGGCCCTCGTGCGTGGTGAGGACTTCCGATCCGTGATCGATCGCGTGCACGAAGCGGACGACGACGGATGGACCTTGTCACGTGCGCTCCAGGTGGTGATCCGCGTGTGCGAGGCGGTCGCGTTCGCCCACGCCAACGGAGTCATCCATCGCGATCTCAAGCCGACGAACGTCATGGTCGGCGCGTTCGGGGAGGCATACGTCCTCGACTGGGGACTCGCGCGATTGCGCGATGCGGATCGACGAGCTGCAGGTCCGGGCGATGCGGGAACCGACGAGTCGTCGCCGTCGCGGACGATGGCTGGCGACGTGATCGGCACTCCTGCCTACATGTCGCCCGAGCAGGCCCGAGGCGATCACGATCGTGTCGACTTCGCGAGCGACGTGTACTCGATCGGGGCGATGCTGTTCCACCTGCTTTCGGGCGCGGCGCCGTTCGCCGAGGAACCGAGTTCTCGCGTGGTCCTGCGGCGTGTGGTCGACGGCCCGCCGCCGGATCTCGGCGCGAGTGCTCCGCGCGCGGCGCCGGAACTCGTCGCGATCTGTGAGAAGGCGATGGCGCGTGACCCGAGCGCTCGCTACCCGAGCGTCGACGCGCTGGCCGAGGACCTTCGGGCATTCGCCGACATGCGCGTGGTCCGCGCGTTCGAGACCGGTGCGTTGGCGGAGGCGAGGAAGTGGGTGCGACGCAATCGGGCGCTCGCGATCACGGGACTCGTCGCCGTGCTCGCGCTCGCGATCGGTCTGGTGTTCAGCATCGTGCAGAAGCGTACGGCCGAACAGCAGACGCGAGTGGCGGAGGCGCAGCGACTCGCCGCGGACCGGCAGGCGGCGCGCGCGGACAAGAACTTCGAACTCGCACGCGAGGTCGTGGATCGCATGGTCGCGCGGGTCGCGTCGACCGAACTCGCGGACGTCCCCGGCATGTCCGAGGTCCGGCGTGACCTGATGCTCGAGGCGGTCGGTTTCCAGCGCCTGCTCGACGACGGTTCGCCGCACACGTCGGGCGAACTCGGCCGCGTGCTCGTGCGGCTCGCACTGATCCACAACGCGCTCGACGAGCTCGACGCCGCCGAGGCGGCCGCTCTCGAGAGTGTGACGTTGCTCGAGCGCGGGTTGGCGGGCGAATCCGACCGGGCGGCGTTCGCACTCAGCCTGATGGACGCGCGGAAGGTGCTCGCCGAGGTGGCGCGCGATCGGGAGTCGTTCGAAGACGCCGAGCGTGAGTTGTCGGCGGGAGCGGCGGTCGCCGACCGATGGACGGGTCGCGGCGTGCATGAACTCGAGTTTCTGCGGCGGAATGCGCGCATCGTGAACGTCCGTGCCGAGCTGGCGCGGCGACAGCGCCACCGAGCCGACGCGGGTGCGTTGCGCCGCGAGGCGGCCGAGCTGGCGTTGCGAGCCGTCGACCTCGGCGACGGCAGCGCCTCCGATCGGCTGTTCGCCGGGATGGTGCTGCGAAACCTCGCGATGAACCTGGCGCAGAACGGTGAGTTCGACGCGGCCGAGTCCACGATTCGAGATGCGCTGACCCGCCTCGAGTCCGCGACCCCCGGGGACCCGTCCGAACGCGAGCGGCGACACGTTCTCGGTGTCGCGTGGGACACGCTGGCGATGATCCTCGGGCGGACCGGACGGCTGGACGACGGGATCGACGCTGGCGGAAGTTCGGTCCGTATCCAGACCGAGGTCTGTCGGGATTTCCCCGGCATCGCGCGGTTCCGCCATGAGCTCGGTCGCTGCCTGGGCAACCTCGCCAAGCTCCGCTACGAGCGCGGCGACGGGGCGACGTCGCGCGAGCAGCTCGTCGAGTCGATCGATCATCTCGCCGCTGCCGTCGCCTTGGCGCCCGACAACCTGACCTTCCGCCGCACGCTCGTCTCGAGTCGCAAGACCCGGTGCAGCCTCCTGATCGCCGACGGGCGCGCGCGGGACGCGGCCATGTGCGCGGCGCGACTCGGCGCCGACTCACCGATCGACGGCGCGCTCTACCTGTCGGTGTGCGTCGGCTTGACCTCGGCCGACCGCACGCTCCCGGCCGACGATCGTGATTCGGACGTGCGGGAGTTCACCGACCTTGCCCTCGAGTTGTTGCACGGCATCCTACCGACCCACGAGGATGTCGAAGGGTCGCGGATGCTGTTGCAGAAGCCCGAGTTCGATCCGATTCGGGACGAGGACTCGTTTCGCGAGCTCGAGCGGATTCTCGAGCGACGCAGGTCCGAGGAAGAACGCTGAACCTGAGCGATGAGTGACGAGCTGACGCGGGCGGACGAGTTGCTCCGAGATGCCGAACGAGCCGAGCGACTCGGTGACGATCGGACGGCCGCCGATCGGGCGCGCCGTGCGCTCGCGGCGCTGCGAGGTCACGTGGGCGAATCCGCCGACGCGGTTCGGATCGACGCACTCGCGATCCTGGTCGCGGTCGCGACGAACCTCGGCGAATGGGACGAGGCCGCGCGCCGGCTCGCCGAGCTCCGCGCGATCGACCCGTCCGCGCCCGAGGCCGACTTCCTCGAATCGGCGCTGCGACTCGAGCGTTGGGACCTCGACGGAGCCGCGGCTCTGCTGGTGGGGTGCGATGCCGACGCGGTCGGGGCGGGCGAGCTCGAGTTCCGGCGCGCGATCGTCGCCGAGTTGCGCGGTGAGTTCGACGTCGCGGACGTGCACTACGCCGCCGCGACCCGATTCGATCCGACGATTCCGACGCCGGTCCGGATCGACCTCGACGAGGCCCACGCCTTGCTCACGGCCATCGTCGATTCGTTCCCGCCCGACGTCCGCGATGCACTTGGCGGCATCCAGATCGACCTGCTCGAGATCCCGGAGCCCGCCGTGGACCGCTCGACCGACCTCGGCCCGACCGTGCTCGGCTACTACGACGGCGTGCCGCTGAACGAGCGGGAGTCGATCCAGCCGCTCGGTCTCGATCGCATCCGGATCTTCAAGCGCAACATCGAGCGCGAAGTCACGAGCCGCGACGAACTCGTCGAGCAACTTCGGATCACTCTGCTCCACGAGGTCGGGCACCACCTCGGTTGGGACGAGCACGAGTTGCACGAACGCGGGATCGGCTGACGTCTCGCGACGGTGCTCACCAGAAGAACGGTCGGGGCTCGGGAGGTTCTTCGTCGAGGCGCGCTTCGATTCGGCGTCGAGTCTTCTCGTCGGCGGCGCTCGCGAGCTTTCGGACAAGTTCCGGGTCGCGCTTCGCCGACATGCCGAGCGCGTCCTCGAAGTTGCGCACGACGCGCCAGTGGGGGTCGCGGTCGCGCATTTCCGCGATCGCGAACAGCAGGCTGCGGCGGACTTCATCGGACGCGTCGAACCCGGCCTGGTAGAGCAGGAACAGTGCATCCGACCGACTCGAGGACTGGGTGATGCGCGGGACCGCCGTCAGAGCGATCTCCAGCATCGTCAGGGCGAGGTCGCGTTGGCCGCGTTCGAGCAGCGCGCGAATCGTCCACGCGGCGGATCCCGCCTGCTGGTAGGGGTCGTCGCAGGCTGCGGCCGCGTCCATCGCCCGCTGGGCGAGGCGCTCGATTTCCCGACGCGGGGCGTAGCGCAGCACCCATGCCAACGCCTGTGCGCGATACCACGGGTCCTCGATCCGCTTCGCCACGGCCTCGGCGTTCCCGGTGTCCTGAGACGCCAGCATCGCGGCCTGGTCGCGCAGCTCGGTACTCATCCGTCGGATCGTAGCGAGCGCCGCGGATGGCGCGATACACTCTCGCGGGACCCGACCCGCACACCGTGAACCCCTCCCGCGTCCTGATCCTCGCCGTCGTCTGCTCTCTGGTCTCCGCCTGTGCGTCGGGGCCCGGACCGGTGGAGGCTCCGGATCTGGTCGTCCGATTCGATCATCGGGCC
>JAGQQZ010000099.1 GCA_020425915.1 Planctomycetota bacterium
CGAGCCGCCGTTGCGGGCGTCGTGCCAGACGACGTAGACCGAGTTGCCGTCGGCGGCGATCTGCGGCTTGCGTGAATCGAACGAGCTCGTCGTGTTCGAGTCGAGGCGCAGGTCGGTCGCACGCCAGGTCGTGCCGGAGTCGTTCGACAGGTTCGCGTAGATGTCGCGGTTGCCGTTGCGGTTGTCTTCCCAGGCGACGTACACGTTCGTGCCGGTCGCGCGCAGGCACGGTTCCGTGGCGTTGGAGGACCCCGCCGCGTTCGTGCTGAGACGTCGATCGGTCGGTTGCCACGTCGCGCCTTGGTCGTTCGACCAGTTGGCGTAGACGTCGCGGGCGCCGTTGCGCGCATCGGACCAGATGACGTAGACGTTGCCGTTCGCGGCCGCGATGCGCGGCGTCGCCGACGTCGACGCGCCGGCGACGTCGGTGTCGAGTCGGACGTCGTTCGCGAGCCATGTCGATCCGCGATCTTCCGACCGGTTGAAGTACACGTCGTCGTTGCCGTTGCGGTCGTCGATCCAGACCAAGTAGATCGAATCGCCGTCGGCCGCGATGTGACTCTCACGCGAGTTGCCGGCCCCTGGTGTGTCCGTGTCGACGCGGACGTCGGGGACTCTCTGCGCAGCGAGGTCGGATGCACAAAGCGTGGCGAGCGTGGCCACAACAAGGGGCCAGGATGAATATCGCAAAGGTGTCGAGCTGGGTTGGAGGCGATCGCCTGCAGGTGAGGACCGCATAGCCTAACCGGATCGACCCCCGGTTGGGGCTCTTGTCCACCCCCTCCTTGCGAAGGGCATTTCCGCCTGACGTAAGCGACAGCCGACGCGACGAATTCGGAGTTCCCGGGCCGATTCCGCCGATGCGCTGCGGCGTCGATCGGCGTCCGCGGAACTCGCGGTCGGTTACTTTCGATCGCGTCGAGGTAGTACTCCGAGGCCGCATCGGTGCATGGTCCGGTGCGGTCGAGACGCGTCTGGTTTCTCGGCCGGCCGTCGAGCCTTCCTTCCTCTCCTTCCGTACCGCGGTGGCACCGGTCTCCGACCTTCCCTGAGTGGTCACCGCTGCATCGGCGTCGGCCGGGAAACCTGTTTCTCTCCGCAATCGCGGTCCGCTTGACACGCGCGCGCGCGAAGCGTGCGATGGCCGGATGCGTCGCGCGGTGGTCCTGGGTCTCCTGTTCCTGAATGCGGCTTGTGTGAGTCACGTCGCGTTCCGACCGCGCGAACATGTCGACTCCGAATCGCCGGGCGGGATTCCGGCCGCGTCCTACTCGGTCGAACACGACGGACGATCCAGTGAGGTTCGCCTCTGGACGACCGGCGTCGAGCGCGAAGAGGGACGCACGATCGTGCGGGTCGAGTTCGAGGTCGAGAATCGCTTCGCCGTTCCGATCGTGATCGCCGGGGCGGACGTGCACGTCGAGGCGATCGAACTCGACGACGGTTCGATCGATCGCCTCGAGCGCGTTGCGGTTCACGGCAGTGTGAGTACCGCACCGGGTGCAGTGGGGATCAGCGGATGCGAGTTCGTGTTCCCCGAGGACGTCGGTCCGGGTGACGTGCGAGCGTTCTCGGTTCGATGGAAGCTTGCCGAGCCGGTGGTGTTCGAGCAGCAGACGGCGTTCCGACGCGCGCCGATCCCGGCGTATCGCGGCTACTACGAGGTTGGGTTCCCGCTGTTCTACTACCGGCACTCACGGCCGTATCGGCGGTGTCCGCCTGGTCCTTGGCTTTGATCGGGTGAGCCGGAGCGGGGAGTGGGGTGCGTGGAGGCTGGCCTCACTCGGGCTCGCAACGACAGGAGGCGCCCTCCGTCGCCGCGTCGCCGTCGTTCGGCCGCCCTGCGGGCGAGCGGCCGAACGACGGCGA
>JAGQQZ010000100.1 GCA_020425915.1 Planctomycetota bacterium
ACGACGCCGAGCACGACGGTGACGATGGGCTCGAGCAACGACAGCGCGCGCTTGACCGTCGCCTTGACCTCGCGGTCGTAGACCCGATTCAGCCGGTCGAACGACTCGGGTAGTCGACCGGACTCCTCGCCGACACGGATCATGCTGATCGCGATCGGTGGGAGGAACCGCGTCTCGGCCAGCGATTCCGTGAGCTTGTGGCCACCGACTATGCGCTGGACTGCGCGATCGATTGCCTCCCGGGTGCTGCGGGTCGAGATCGCGCTGCGACTCAATTCGAGCGCGTGCGTGACGGTGAGGCCCGAACTCAGCAGAACGCTCAAGTTGCGGCAGAACTGGGACACGGCGATCGTCGTCACGACGCGTCGCGTGATCGGTGCGAACGTCAGGAACGAGACCAGCGCGGATCGTCCGCCGTCCGAACGGGCGGCGACGAACAGAGTGACGACCAGCGAGGCGGTGGCACCGAGCAGCGGTAACACGTGACCCGAGACGAATCGAGACGCATCGAACAGCACTCGGCTCGCGAGCGGCAGGTCACCGCCGAGCTTGACCAGTACGTCGGCGAGCGACGGGAGTACGAACGCGAGCATGAAGAACACGAGGCAGTAGCCCGCACCGATGACGATCGCGGGGTACGTCATCGCTTGCCGGATCGTTCCCGTGATCTCGATCCGCCATTCCTGCCAGGATGCGATCGACTCGAGCACGATCGGCAGTCGCCCCGACGATTCGCCGGCACGGACCATCGCGCAATAGACGGAAGGGAACGAGCGTGGGTGGGAGGCCAGCGCCTCTGACAGCGGCTTGCCCCCCGACACCTGGGAGCTGATGTCCTGGAACAACGCCTTCGCTCGAATGTCGTGTTCCTGCTCGATGATCGCATCGAGCGCCTGCAGGACCGGGACGCCGGCGTCGAGGGCACCCTCCATCGACTGCGTGAATCCCAGCAGTCGCGAGGGCCCCAGCCGCGTGGTGCCGTGGGCCGTCGCAGTAGCCAACTCGCGTTTCCCGCCGCGCGCGCGCAACTCCTTCGCTCGGATCAGGCGTCGGCCCTCACCGTGCAACTGCTCGTGCAGCGTTTGCACATCGGGCGCGTCGAGCATGGCGGTCGTTTGCGACCCGTCCATCTCGAGGACTGTCGTCCGAAACGTCGTCACCGAACGGGGATTCGAATGCGGCGCGTGGGCGAGGGCTTCGCGGCGTTCATGCCGATGGCATCGGCGCGTTGGCGTCGCGCACTGAAACGAAAATCGCCGGCATGCCGGCGATCGAGACGAGCGCAGGTCGACTTCCCGACTACTTCTGTTGCGACAGGATCATGCCGATGTCGTCGCCAGCGATTTCGGTCGTCGCCGTACTGTCTCGGTCGGTGTCGATGCGCCCGTTCGGTCCTGCGCTCAGGACGTACATCCGCTTGTAGCGCGTGGCGTGGCTGTACCACGAGCCGATCACGCTCGCGACGTACGGGCGGCCCCACGGGTCGAGGGGCGTCGATCCGGCCACGTATGGCCCGCGCCACTGCGTGCTGCCGGACGTGTCGTAGGCCGCCGACGTCTGTCCACCCGGCGCGTTCTCGAGCAGATGATGATCCATGAGATCACCGCGGGTCGCGTGTCGCGCCCAGTTGGAGAACGAGTGGTTCGCGGCGAACGGGTTCGATGTCGGCATCGTCGGTCCGGAGAACAGCGCGTAGAGCGTGCCGTTGGACCCGTTTCGGCCGCGGGTGGCGAAGACCCCGACATCCTTGTAGACCGACGTGAGCGCCGCGCCGAGCATCTTGACCTCGGCCTCGGCCCGTGCGCGCTTGCCGTCGTCCACGTAGCTGCTGATCATCGGGACGGCGATTCCCGCGAGCATGAGGATGACGCCGAGGACGACGATGACCTCGACGAGCGTGAAACCACTCATCTCGGGGCGGCGAGGAGCGTGGATGTGGGCCTTCATGCCGTCTCGAATCGGAACTCGAAACACTGGGACTTGAGGATTCCGGTACGGCGCGCGGAGCGATCGGTATCGTGGGGACTTCGAATTCTCCGCGAACCCGATTCGCTTGAGGTGAACGAGCGGAAACGTCGATCCGAGTGGCGTGGCAGTGACCAGTGACGGACTGATCTCGGCGCTCGCGGTTGCCGCGCACCAGGACGAGGGGCTCCTGCGTGAGGTGCTTCGGGAGGTGCCGGAGACCGACGAGGCCCGACTCGAGGCGGTCGTCCAGATGGGCTTCCTGAGCGAAGAGCGAGCCTACGCCGCGTGGGCCGATTCCCTCGGACTCTCGTTCCATTCGCTCGCCGAGCGCTCGTTGGACGTCTCGATGCTCCACCGCCTGCCGTTCGACATCGCGAAGGCGCACCAGGCGATCGCGGTCGAAGAGAGCCCGGGCGTGCTGTCGGTCGTGTTGCGGAACCCGTTCGACATCTTGGCCGTCGACGCGATTCAGGAGGTCACGTCGATGTCCGTCGAGGTCGTGGTGTCCTCGCCGAGCGCGATCGAGCACACGCTCGCACGCCTCGAGCGGAGTCGCACGGGCATCGAAGGTCTGATCGCCCGCATCCAGAAGTCGGAGGTCGACGGGTCGATCGTCGGCGACGCCGAGAAGCTCCGTCAGGTCGTCGGTGACGACGCCGTCGTGCAACTCGTCGACTACCTCGTCGAAGAGGCGATGCGCGTCGGTGCGAGCGACGTCCACATCGAGCCGCAACGCTCGAGCCTGCGCGTGCGTGTTCGAGTCGACGGGAACCTCGACACGTTGCACAACTTCCCGCCGGGATTGCACCGCGCTGTCGTCGCGCGGATCAAGGTCGTGTCGGGCATGGACATCGGCGAGAGCCGGAAGCCTCAGGATGGACGGTTCGTGGTCACGGAAGGGGTGGAGATGCGGGTGTCGGTGCTGCCGAGCGTGCTCGGTGAGAAGGCCGTCATGCGCATCCTGGATCGGCGCAACGTCCGACTCGACCCAGCGTCGCTGGGTCTCTCGCCACACAACATGGCACTGTTCAAGCGCGGCTACGAGCGACCGAACGGCATCGTGCTCCTGACGGGCCCGACGGGCAGCGGCAAGACCACGACGCTGTACGCCGCGATGACCGACCTCAATCGGGAGGGCTCGAACCTCATCACGGTAGAGGATCCGGTCGAGTACGAGCTGCCCGGCGCGACGCAGGTGCAGATGGACGTCAAGGCGGACCGCACGTTCGCCAAGGCGCTCAAGTCGATCCTGCGGCAGGACCCGGACATCATCATGATCGGCGAGATCCGTGACGGTGAGACCGCCGCGATCGCGATCCAAGCGGCGTTGACGGGGCACATGGTCCTTTCCACGCTGCACACGAACGATGCGATCTCGTCGGTCCACCGGCTGCTGGACATGGATGTCGCCCCGTACCTGCTCGGTCCGGCGTTGCGCTGCGTCGTCGCGCAGCGGCTCGTGCCTCAGGTCTGCTCCCAATGCGAGGAGGAGTACACACCGGATCCGGGAGTGCTTCGGGCGTTCGGCGTCGAGCCACGCGGCGACGATCGATTCGTTCGCGGACGCGGCTGCGAGACCTGTCGGGACAAGGGGACGATCGGGCGAGTCGCGCTCCACGAAGTTCTGTACGTCGATGCTGCGGTCGGCCGCGCGATCTCGTCGCGGGCGACGGAGTCGGAACTCGAACGGTGCGCGCGCGACGCCGCCTTTCGACCGATGATGCAGGACGGGCTCGAGAAGGCCCGGCTCGGCTTGGTCACGCTCGAGTCGGTGCTCGCGGTCGCCCGCGCCAGCTGACGGTCACGACGTCGCGCCGCCGTCGAGGATTCGTCCGATGGCCCGATCCGCCGTGCGGTCGCGCAGGTCGTCGAGGAACGCGTTGACGTTCTCCTCGGGTACGAGCACCTCGATGCGGATGTTCGACCCGTACTCAGAAGTCACGACTTCGAGATCGGTCGCGGCGATCAGACTCTGGATCGCGTTCGACAGGTCGTATCCGTAGGTGATCTCGATCCGCGTGCGAATCCGGACCGTGGCGATCTCCGCGTGGTCGAGAGCGTCAGACGTCGCCTGGCCGTATGCCCGGACCAGACCGCCGACGCCGAGCTTGGTCCCACCGTAGAACCGCGTGACGATGGCGAGCACGTTGGTCAAACCGCGTCCATCGATCTGTTGGAGCATGGGACGACCGGCCGATCCGCTCGGCTCGCCGTCATCGCTGTACCGGAATCGCTCAGAGTCTCGGCCGAGTCGCCAGGCCCAGCAGTTGTGGGTCGCGTCGCGGAACTCCGCGCGGATGCGAGACAGCGCCGCGTCGATCTCGGCTTCGTCCTGCACCGGGACCAGCGTCGCCAGGAACCGCGATCCCTTCACCTTGTCGATCTCGTGACGGATCTCGGCAGCGACCGTGCGGAACTCGGCCACGACTCAGTCGGTTGCGACCGCGATCCGGCGGAACGCCTCGGCGTAGCCGACGCCCTTGTTGAAGATCACCGAACGGTGGGCGTTCTGGCCGGTGACCGTGTGCAGGTAGTCGACGTAGGCGAGCTGGGTCTCGTACTGCCGCATCGCCTCCAGTTTCCGTTCGAACACGTTCGAGATGTCGAGCACGACGTCGGGCACCATCAGCCCCCAGAGTTCGTAGCCGAGCGCGACGCCGCGGAATCCCAGTTGGCGCAGGCCGCGCAGGACGCCGCAGTAGATCGCGCGATGGTCGGAGTTCGCCTCGCCTTCCCACGGCGCGTACACGACGTCCGCATCGAAGGCGCGTACGGTTTCCGCGACGCGCAGTGCGATGCCGCCGACGTCAGCGTCGGTGATGACGCAGGAATCGGGCAGGTTCCAGAACTCGAGGTCGTGGCAATCGAGGATCGCCATCGCGCGTTCGGACTCCTGGCGTCGGCGCTCGACGTAGGTCGCGGGGTCGTACTTCCCGTCCGGGTCACCGGCTCGTCCATCGGTCGCGATCACGATCCGAACCGGGTCACCCTGCCGACGGTGCTTGTGCAGCGCGCCTCCAGGACCTGCGCACTCGTCGTCCGGGTGCGGGGCGAAGCACACGACGCGTCCGCGGGGCGGAGCGTCCCACGACTCCGGCATCGGGAGGACGTGGTGCAGGTCGTGCTTCGGCAGGTCCATGGTGCGTCAGATCAGATCCGAGTCACCCATCGTGAGGTACCAGTTGTCGCGGTAGTAGTGGGTGTCGTACTTGAAGCTGGACAGCACGAGGAAGTACGGCGTGCCCTTGAGCTTGTAGCCGGCGTGTTGGAGGTGGAGGAAGCGAATGTCGACGTGGTTCCAGACGCTCGCGATGATGTCGACACCGTCTCGCACGGCCTGGTCCTCGACCACGGAGATCATCGAGATCATCGCGTCGACGTCGTTACCCTCGTTCAGCCAGTCGACGATGAAACCGGTGTTCGGACGCATGAAGTCGCCGACCGTGTAGACGCAGACGCCGCGCAGCCGACCGGTCGATCGTTCGCGACACTCGTAGAGCCGGTAGTCGTGGTCGGGTCGCGCCCCGTAGCGCCAGTTGTAGAACTGGCTGTCGCGGATCGTCGCGAGGCCGATCGAGTCCTTGAGTTCGTCCCAGAGCGCGTCGACGTCGGCGCTCATTCGCTCGACCTCGACCGTCTCGAGGTCGGCCGGAGCCGGTCGCGTCGGGCGATCCGGCGCCAACTCGAGGAACGTCAGGTCCCAGTCACGGATGTTGATGTAGCCGAGGTACTTCTGGCCGAGGCGCCAGTTCCCCATGGGCCAACCGTACGTGTAGAGGATCTGCCCGTCATCGCGTCCGCAGTAGAGTTCGTGGAAGCGGAGACCGAGGTGCGTGAACAGTCCCGGCCGCTCGCCGTGGCGACGCCAGCGCGGCTTGACCATCATGTCGACGCCCTGCGAACCGAGTTGGACGCGCCCTTCGGACCAAGTGCGGTAGGGGATCGCGGCGTAGAGCCCGACGATTCCCTCGGACTCGTGCTCGGCGACGACGTGGAACACCTGTCCGACGGGGTTGTCGCGGAACTTCCACTGCCAGTGGTCGCTGGTGCGCGCTGGTGCGCCGAACGACGTCGGGTCGAAGACCTCGTTGTGGCACGCGACGATTCCGAGTTCGTCGCCGGGCCGATACTCGCGGATGACGATGGGGTCGTGTTCGTCACTCATGGTGGCGTGCTTGTCGTCGTCGGGACACGCCGCCCGACTTTACCAGCGGAGCAGCGTCGCGCCCCACGACAGGCCCGCGCCGAACGCAACGAGGCAGACGAGGTCGCCTCGCTTCAGTCGGCCGGTGGACGCGGCCTCATCGAGGGCCAGCGGGACGGAGGCCGCCGAGGTGTTGCCGTAGCGGTCGATGTTGACGATCACGCGGTCCATGTCGATGCCCAGCCGGGTGGCCGCAGCCTCGATGATGCGGAGGTTGGCCTGGTGGGGAACGAAGAGATCGACGTCCGCGATCGTGTAGCCGTTGCGCAGCAGGATCTCACCGACGACGTCGCCGATCGCGTTCACCGCGAACTTGAAGACCTGGCGACCGCTGAGGCGGAGGAAGTTCTCACGGGCCTCCAGTCGGTCCGCGGTCAAGGGCGCGGCGGATCCGCCGCTCGGGATCGAGATCATCTCGGTCCCTTGGCCATCGATCTTGACCACGTGATCGAGGATCTGGCCTTCCGACGCGTCGGCCCCGACGACCGCGGCGCCGGCGGCGTCCCCGAACAGGACGCAGGAGTCCCGGTCCTGGTAGTCGGTCACCGAGCTCATGACTTCGGTGCCGATCACCAGCGCGTTTCGGAACATCCCGCCCGCGACGAGCGAGTCGGCGGTCATCAGCGCGTTGATGAAGCCGGTGCAGGCGATCGAGAGGTCGAAGCCCGCTGCGTTCGTGGCGCCGAGCTTGCGCTGGACGTAGCAAGCCGTCGCCGGCAAGGGTCGGTCCGGCGTGAACGTGGCCACGATGATGAGTTCCAGCTTGTCGGCGTCCAACTCGGCCGCGCGAAGTGCGCCTCGGGCCGCCGCGACCGCCAGGTCGGATGCACCTTGGCCCGGGGCCGCGATCCGACGCTCGCGCATGCCGGTCCGCGTGCGGATCCACTCGTCCGAAGTCTCGACCATCCGCTCGAGTTCCTCGTTCGAGAGAATGCGTTCGGGGACCGAGGATCCCGTGCCAACGATGCCGGCGCGGCGCAGGCGCGAGTCGTGGGTACGCGGTTCGAGCCGAGCAGCGGTCTGGGTCGGTAGTTCGGACACGGGGTCGCCTTGAAGGAATGGGATCCGGACGGATTGGCCTAGGAGGCGGCGCGAGTACTCTAGCGTGGACGCGGTCGAGAGACCTGTCGAGGCAGTGCCCGGAGGGGCGTCCGGGTCAGGCTTTTTCTACCATGCCGGCGAGCTTTTCGGCGATGGCATCGGCGGTAAAGCCGTATTCCTTCGCGAGAGCTTCACCGGGGGCACTCGCGCCGAACCGATCCAGTCCGACCACGCGGTCCAGCGACCCGGTGAACTGGCACCAGATCTCCGGTCGACCCATCTCGACCGCGAGCGTCGGCATCGAACTTGGCAGGACGGCTTCGCGGAACGCGGCGTCCTGGGCGCGGAACACTTCGACGCAGGGCATGCTGACGACCCGCAGGTGGATACCTCGGGTCGCGAGCTTTTCCACGGCCTCGAGCGTGACCGAGACCTCGGCGCCGGTCGCGACCACGGTTGCCGCGGCAGCGCCGTCCGCTTCACGAACGACGTGAGCACCGCGCCGCACGTCGGTCCGCGCCGGTCGCGTGATCCGAGGCACACCCTGGCGGGTGAGCAGGATCGCGACCGGGCCGTCGCGGCGCTCGAGCATGTGCGCCCAGGCCGCAGCGACCTCGGCGCCGTCGGCCGGTCGGAAGACGTGGAGGTTGGGGATCAGACGCAGCGCGGCGGCATGTTCGACCGGTTGGTGGGTCGGGCCGTCCTCGCCGACCATGAGGCTGTCGTGCGTGAACACGAAGCCGACCGGAATGCCCATCAAGGACGCGAGACGGATCGACGGTCGGTTGTAGTCGGCGAACACGAGGAAGGTGCTGCCGATCGGCAGGTACCCGCCGAAGAGCGCCATCCCGTTCAGCATCGAGCCCATGGCATGTTCGCGGATGCCGAACGCGAGGTTGCGGTGTTGGTACTCGCCGCGCTCGACGAGGCCCGATGCCTTGATGTTGGTCTTGCAGGACGCGTCGAGATCGGCCGAACCGCCGACCAAACCCGAGACGAGTTCGGCGGCGATCTGGATGACCTTCCCCGACAGCGCGCGTGTCGCGCCGTCTGCGTCGCCGACCGCGTCGAGGAGTCGATCGAACAGGTCGGCCGGAGTTTCGCGCTCGAGGAACGCTCGGTACGCCGCGGCGGCCTCCGGGTTCGCGGCCTGCCACGCGGCGAACTCGGTGTTCCAGCGATCGCGTTCCGCGTTCTTCGCCGAGCCGGCCTCGCGGAAGGCGTCGCGCACTTCATCGGCGATCCAGAACGTCTCGCCGGGAAGCCCGAGCGCCGCCTTCGTCAACGCGATCTCGTCCGCACCGAGCGGTGCACCGTGCGAGCCCGAGGTGTCCTGCTTGTTCGGGCTGCCCTTGCCGATGTGCGTCCGACAGATCACGAGCGTCGGCCGTGCGCGTTCTGCCGACGCCGCGTCGATCGCCTTGCCGATCGCCTCACAGTCGTGACCGTCGACGGCGAGGACGTTCCACCCGACCGCCTCGAAACGGCCCGCGACGTTCTCGCTGAACGTGATATCGGTACCGCCGTCGATCGTGATCCGGTTGTCGTCGTACAGGTAGACGAGGTTGTCCAGCCCGAGATGTCCGGCGAGCGAGGCTGCCTCGGAGCTGATGCCCTCCATCAGGTCGCCGTCGGAGACGATCGCGAACACGCGGCTCTCGAGCAGCGGGGTGCCGAATCGCGCCGCCGTCATCTTCGCGGCCAATGCCATGCCGACACCGTTCGCGAAGCCCTGCCCGAGTGGGCCGGTGGTCGTCTCCACGCCCTGGGTCATACCGAACTCAGGGTGACCCGGCGTGCGGCTGTGGAGCTGGCGGAACGCGCGGATGTCGTCGAGCGTGACCTCGCAGCCAGCGAGGGGGAGCAACGAGTACAGCAGCATCGAGCCGTGGCCGGCCGAGAGGACGAAGCGGTCGCGGCCGACCCAGTTGGGGTCGTCGGTGCTGTAGCGCAGGGTCCTCAGCCACAGCGTCGTCGCGACGTCGGCCATGCCCATCGGCATGCCCGGGTGACCGCTGTTGGCCTGCTGGACGGCATCCATCGAGAGGCCGCGGACGACGTTGGCAGCGAGTTGGAGATTCGGTGCGCTCATGGTTCGGGTCATGCCGGCCGCCACTCTAGCGAGCCGACGCGCCGGAAACACCGTCGTCGACAACCGCGGTGTGGGGACGTATCCACAGTTCGTCCACAACCGCTTCGAGCGCCGCGCGGCTCAGTGGCCTTCCTGGACGAGGTTCACGTTCCAGGCGGGGATCGAGACTGCGATCACGCCGTCGCTCGGGACGCGCTCGATCCGTGCCTGGCACCCGAGCCGGCTCGCGAGTGTCACTCCGCGTGCCGTGTCGAGTTGGTCCTCTTCGTCTTCGCTGGCCTCCGACAGTGCGTCCGCTCCGGTGTCGATCTTGACGTGGCACGTCGAACACGCGCAGACCGCGCCGCAGGCGTGGTCGAGGTCGACGTCGTTGCGGAGCGCGACGTCGAGGATCGAGTCACCGATCGCCGCGTCGAACTCGCCATGACCCTCGAAACGGATACGGATTCCAGCGTTCATGATTCGTCGCTCAGGGACTTCTTGACGGCCGAGCTGATGACGTCGTCGGCGATCTGCGCGGTCAGCGCGGACAGTTCGTCGACGAGGGTTCGGAGCTTCTGCGTGTCGTCCGGATCGGACTCCAGCGCGGCCGCCAGTTGCTTCGTCGCGCGCTTGATCGAGTAGGTCCGATCGGCCGGGAGATCGGAGAGTTCGAGTGCCTTGGTCGTCCCGGTCACCATGGCCTGCGCCTTGTTGCGGAGTTCGACCAGTTCACGCGCCGACATGTCGTCGAAGGCGTGCTCGATCGAGTCCTCCATCATGCGCTTCACCTCTTCGTCGGTGAGGCCGAAGCTCGGCACGATCTGGATCTCGGCTTCGGTCCCCGTCCGCTGTTCGCGCGCGGAAACACGGAGCACGCCGTCGGCGTCGATCGTGAACGTGACCGCGATCCGCGGCAGTCCGGCAGGCATCGGCGGGATGCCGCGCAGCTTGAACGAGCCCAGCTTCCGGCAATCCTCGACGCGCTCTCGCTCGCCCTGATAGACGTTGATGTCGACCGCCGTCTGGTCGTCGACCTGCGTCGAGAACTCCTCCGTCACGCTGGCGGGGATCGTCGCGTTGCGCAGGATCAGCTTGCTGACGACGCCGCCCATCGTCTCGAGTCCGAGCGAGAGCGGCACGACGTCGAGTAGCAGCAACGACGAGTCCTTTCCGGCGAGGACGCCGGCCTGCAACGCCGCGCCCATGCCGACCGCGAGATCCGGGTCGACCGAGGTCGCCGGCGCGCGACCAGCGAACTGCTCGATCTCGCGGCGAACGAGTGGGACCCGGGTCGAGCCCCCGACCAGCACGACGTGGTCCAGATCCGACACTTCGAGCTCGGCGTCGCGCATCGCGCGCCGGCAGCAGGTGATCGTGCGAGCGACCAGAGGGGCGATGAGCTGCTCGAATCGCTGCCGCGTGACCGTCACCTCGGTCGACCCAGCCGCGCCGAGGTCGATGGTCAGTGTTGCTGCGTCGGCTTCGCCAAGCTGGAACTTCAGGGACTCTGCCGCCCGTCGGATCGCCTGGCGGGCGAACGGATCCAGTCCTTCGAGTTCGTCCGCCGAGTGCGCGATGGTGGTCAGGATCTCGTCGATCAAAAGGCGATCGAAGTCGTCGCCGCCGAGGTGCGTGTCGCCGGAGGTCGAGAGAACCTGGAACACACCGTCTCGGATTCGCAGTACCGAGACGTCGAAGGTGCCGCCGCCGAGGTCGTACACCAGCGCCGTGCCGTCCTTCGACCCGTCGATTCCGTAGGCGAGCGAGGCCGCCGTCGGCTCGTTGACGATCCGGCGGCAGTCCAGCCCGGCGAGCTCGGCGGCATGCTTGGTCGCCTGCCGTTGGGCGTCGTCGAAGTATGCCGGGACCGTGATGACGACCGCTCGGATCTCGTGCCCCAGGGCTCGACTGGCGACGTCCCGGACCGCGGCGAGGATTCGCGCCGAGATCTGTTCCGGGGAGTACTCCTTGTCGTCGACCGATACTCGAGGCAGACCACGTTCGTTCGTGATGACGCGGAACGAGAATCCCTCCAGCTCCGCGGCCACGTCCGACCCGCTCCGTCCGACCAGTCGCTTGATCGATTGGACCGTGCGCTCCGGGTACTGGAGCGCGAGGTCGCGGGCCTCCTGGCCGACGACCACCTCGCCGTCCGGGCGGAAACAGACCACGGACGGGATCAGCGCGCTGCCGTCCTGCTTTCGCAGGACCTTCGGACCGGTTGGCGTCGCAACGGCAGCGAGGCTGTTGGTCGTGCCGAGGTCGATGCCGATCACGAGCTCGTCGGTTTGGGCTTTGTCGGTCATCCGATCGGGTGTTCGCGTTCTTCGAGGTCCCGGAGCGCCTTCCGGCAGTAGCGGGACTCGTGCAGGAGGACGGCGGCGTCGTCGATGCGGTTCTCCGCGAGAGCCGACCGGAGCCGTTGGAGATAGGAGTCGCGTCGCGACTCGATGGACTGTCGGAGCTTCGAGAACTCGGACGGTTCGGCGTCGGCGACGCGTTCGGCGAGTTCCATGGCCTCCATGAGGAAGACCGGGCAGAGGTCCTTCTTTCGATCCAGAGCCGAGGGGTCGGCCTTGGCGATGATGACCTCGGCGCGGCGCCACGGGTCCCGCAGCGCGCGGTAGGCGTCGTTGACCTCCGCGGATCGTCGGAGCGTCGCGGTTTCGTCCGCGCTCGCGGCCGCGCGATCGGGGTGGGTCTCGCGCGATGCCTCGAGATAGCGCTGTTCGAGTTCGTCGCGCGGAAGATCCATCGAAGGCTCGAGTCCGAGAACCGCGAATGGATCGGTCACGAGTCTCGAATCAGACCGAGAAGGACGTGCCGCAGCCGCAGCTACCCGTCGCGCTCGGGTTCTGGAACACAAATCCGCGGTCGAGCAGGCCGTCGTTGAAGTCCACCGTCGTCCCACCCATGAAGAACTCGCTCTTCTTGTCGATGATGATCTTCACGCCGTGGTGCTCGAACGTGAGGTCGTATTCCGTCGGGCCCTGATTGTCGAAGTCGAGCACGTACGAGAAACCCGAGCAGCCGCCGCCCTTGGCGCCGATCCGCACCCAGGTCGAGTCGGCCGGGAACCCCTGTTCGTCGATGACGCGCAGGATCTCCTTGGCTGCCCGTTCGGTGAGGCCGATGCCGCGCGGCGGCGTCGCCTTCTTCTCGGGCGAGTCTTGCTTGGTGTCGCTCATGATTCCTGCTGCTTCGAACGGAAGTCCTCGATCGCCGCCTTGATCGCGTCCTCGGCGAGGACCGAGCAGTGGATCTTGACCGGCGGGAGCGACAGCTCCTCGACGATCTGCGTGTTCTTGATCGCTTCCGCGTCGTCGATCGACGTGCCCTTGAGCCACTCGGTCGCGAGCGACGACGACGCGATCGCCGAGCCGCAGCCGTAGGTCTTGAACTTGGCGTCGGTGATCTTGCCGTGCTCGTCGACCTGGATCTGCAGCTTCATGACGTCGCCGCACTCCGGTGCGCCGACGATGCCGGTGCCGACGTTCTTCGCGTCCTTGTCGAGTGAGCCCACGTTTCGCGGGTTGTTGTAGTGATCGATTACCTTGTCGCTGTAGGCCATGGATCTGTCGGGGTTGGCGAGTATTCGAATACGGTCAGTGTGAGGTCCAGTTCACCTTGGAGAGGTCGATCCCGTCTTGGACCATCTCCCAGAGTGGTGACATCTCGCGGAGTCGGGTGACTTCGCGGACCACGGTGTCGACGACGAAGTCGACTTCTTCCTCGGTGTTGAATCGGCCGACCGAGAACCGGATCGAGCTGTGGGCCAGCTCGTCGCCGAGTCCGAGCGCCTTGAGCACGTAGCTCGGCTCGAGACTCGCGGACGTGCACGCGGATCCGGAAGAGACCGCGACGTCCTTGATGCCCATGATCAGCGACTCGCCCTCGACGTACGGGAACGAGACGTTGACGAGGCTCGGGAGGCGGTGCTCCTGGTCGCCGTTGAGGACCGAGTCGGGCAGCTTCTCGAGGATCCCGGCCTTGAGCCGCTCGGTGAGTCGAGTCAGGTGGGCGACGTTCTCCTCGAACTCCTCGTGTGCGAGGCGCGCGGCCTCGCCCATTCCGACGATGCCGGGGACGTTGAGGGTCCCAGAACGCATGCCACGCTCGTGACCGCCGCCGTCGAGGATCGGGGTCAGGCGGACGCGTGGGCCCTTGCGGCGCACGTATAGGGCGCCGACGCCCTTCGGTCCGTAGAACTTGTGCGCGGACAGCGACATCAGGTCGACGTTCTGTTCGATGACGTCGAGTCGCACGCGGCCGGCGGCCTGCGTGGCGTCGGTGTGGAACAGGACGCCCTTCTCCTTCGCGAGCTTGCCGATCTCCGCGATCGGATGGACCGTGCCGATCTCGTTGTTCGCGGTCATCAGCGAGATCAGGATCGTGTCGTCGCGGATGGCGTCCCGAAGCTGGTCGAGGTCGACGCGGCCCTGGGCGTCGGGTTGGATCCAAGTCACCTCGAAGCCCTGTTGCTCGAGGTGCTTCATCGGGTCGATCACGGCCTTGTGCTCGGTCACGCACGTGATGAGGTGCTTGCCCTTCGACGCGTACATCTCGGCGACGCCCTTGATCGCGAGGTTGTTCGACTCGGTCGATCCGCTCGTCCAGATGATCTCCTTCGGGTGCGCGCCGATCAGTCGAGCCACGTGTTCGCGAGCCTCCTCGACCGCGGCTTCCGCCGTCCAGCCGAACGGGTGGTTGCGACTGGCCGCGTTGCCGAACTTCTCCGAGAAGAACGGGACCATCTTCTCGACGACGCGTGGGTCACACGGCGTCGTCGCGCTGTTGTCCATGTAGACCGGGGTCTTGACTGTCATGAATGCGACGGAGGCTGGATGAGCATCGGGACGGGACACGAGTTGCCGAATTCGGCCAAGGTCAGTCCTTCGAGCAAAGCGTTGAGTCGGTTCTGCAGGATCTGCAGTGGGTGGTGGGACGAGCAGCACGAACTCAGCTCGCACTTCGCGTCCTCGACGTTCTCGTAGGCCGCGCAGTCGACGATCGCCACGGGACCGTCGACGGCGTGGATGATGTCGGCGAGAGAGATCTTGGCGGCCGGACGCGCGAGGCGGTAGCCACCGTGCACGCCGCGCACCGACTCGAGCACGCTGTGTCTGGTCAGGACCTTCAACAGGTTCGCGATCGTCGCCTTGCCGATCGGGATCGCGTTCGAGAGCTCCTGGGCGCTCGTCGGGATTCCGTCGTCGCCGCGGTTCGCGTGCCGCGCGAGATGCGTCAGCAGCAGGATCGCGTAGTCGGCCTTTTTCGAGATTCGGATCACGGGTCGATTGCTCGTGGACGGGGCGCGAGGAAAATAGCACCCTCGAACTTCTCTTTCAGGATTCTATCGAACAAAACAGCACTGGCGAGCATCTGATTTTCTCAGCTCCGCGCTACGTTGACTGTAAACCTTTTCATGGAAGACTTTTATGGGATCTTGTCGACCATGGTCCAGGGCCGGGAACGGATCCGGATCGCCCCACGTGACCGGGGCTTGGTACACGTGGAGGGGCCTGACGCGGCAGAGTTCCTGCACCGGATCGGTTCTCAGGACGTCGAGGGGCTCGCGGTCGGCGGGGTCGCGCCGACGGCTTTCCTGAATCCGAAGGGCAAGATCGTGGCCCTCGCCACGCTGGGTCGGACCGACTCTGGCGTCTGGCTCGAGATGCCGCGCCCCGCCCGCGATGCGGTGGCGGACTACCTGGATCGATTCCACTTCACCGAGCGGCTGTCGATCGCGCGGCCGGAACTCGCGTCCGGGACGTTCCTCGGCACCGAAGCGTGGGCGATCGCGGGGATCGAGTCGGCGGGACTGAGCGTGTCGGACGACGGCGTCATCGCGTTCGCGATTGCGGTCGGCGAACTGCAACTCCTTTCGCTCCACGGCACGGAGGAGCGGCTCGCCCGTGCTTCGGAGCACGTCGACGTGCTGGACGCGAGGTTCGCTCCCGCGGTCGGCCTACTACTCCGCGACTTCGTCGTCGGCGAACAGCTCGATGACGCGACGATCGCGCTCGAGGCCCCGATCGAGGATCACATCTCGACGACGAAGGGGTGCTACACCGGCCAGGAGATCGTGGCCCGCATCCACACCTACGGCCACGTCAATCGGCGCCTCGTCTGCCTGCGGTCCGTCGGGGGCGCGATTCCGGTCGCTGGTGCGAGCCTGCTGGAGACGGTCGAATTCGACCCGGTCGGTCGAGTGACGGCGGCGGTTCCGCTGCCGGACGGATGGCTCGGTGTCGGCTACGTGCCCCGAGAGTTCGCCGAGCCGAACACTGCCCTCCGGGTCGGCGTGGCGACCGGGGACGAAGCCCGGATCGTGGCCTACGCGGACGCGTCCGGACCCGCGTAGACGATCGACGCGTAGGCGCGGCCGCCCGCCGAGCGCAACGTCGGCACGGTACTGCCCGAGACGGCCACCACGCCGATGCCGGTTCGCTCGGAGTCACCGATCGTGAGTCCAACGTCCGCTTCGAAGTAGATGCCGATCTCGCACGCCGGGCGTTCGGGCGTGAGTCCGCTCAGCGTCTCCCCGTCTTCGAGCACGACCTCGTCCAACATGAGCCCGAGCGCCTTGTAGTCGGCGTCGAGGATCCGCTCGACGCCTACGCCGTCGTGCTCGAAGCGGCGAATCCGTCGCGGGAGAATCGCCTCCGGCGACGCGAGGAACGCCTCCTTCGGCTTCCACGTGCCGGTCGCGGGATCGAATGCCTTGCCGCTGCCGGCCATCGGCAGCAGCGGTTTCGTGCTCAGGCTCTGCCGTGGCGATTCCGGCTCGGGCAACTCCGGCTGGCGCACCGACCACACCAGCGCGCTGCCGCTGCCGTGCTCGAGGCGGTAGGGCGTGTCCGGCGGCAGGAAGATGCCCAATGGTCGTCCCGCGTCCGGGCGGTCTCGGATGCCACGACGCATCCACGAGCCACCGCCGGCATGGATGTCGTGTGTCCCGGCGAGAACCAACAGGAACGACTCGCCGGCAGGCGATCGGCGCTCGACCGTGCCGGCGGACAGCGCGAGCCGTCGACACTCGAGGAGCCAGTCGAACCCCTCGAACTGCGCGGCTTCGCCGTCGAATTCGAAACGGTGGATGTCCGTCACGTCGCCATCTCGAGCGATGCCGACGCGAGGAGATCCCGGAGGTAGTCCTGCGTGAGTTCCGTCCGGAGTCGTTCGCGGAGCGTCGCGTCGGTCGGGCGCTCCTCGATCGCGGAGACCATCACGAGGAAGTAGCCGGCCTCGGTGCGGATCGGCGAGGAGACGACGAACGGGTCGAGCTCGCAGGCTGCCTCGAGCACCTCGGTGGGAACCGTGGTCGACGTGCGCCCGTGCATGCCGATGTCGCCGCCCTGCGCCTTCGAGTTCGGCTCGTCGCTGTAGCGCTTCGCGGCCTCCGCGAACGACATTCCCGTCGTCAGGGTCTTCTTGACGAGGTCGACGTAGTCGAACGACTCCGCGAACGAACGCGGAATGAACTCGGTCGGCGGGTCGGACGCTCGCGCGAGGATCACGTGCAGATGCCGTCGGGCTCCGTGGCGCAGCATCACACCGTCCGGGTCTGCCGCGATCGTCTCGTCGAGGACGTCGTCCGGGAAGCGTCGTTCGACCAGCTTGCGTCGGAACACCTGGGCGCGGATCACCGGCGACTCCCGCATCTGATCCACCGTCGTGCCCTGAGCCTTCAACAGCTCTTCGTAGGGAACGCCGGCGAAACTCGGATCGAGTTCGATCAGCGCGCGGCGGCGCGCGAGTTCCTCGTCGATTTCTTTCGGCGTGACCTCGATCTCGAGGCGCGCCGCTTCGGCCGTCAGCAGTTCGCGGATGACGATCTGCTGGACCGCGTGTTCGATCGTGTTGCGGCTCGCGTTCGCGAACAGCAAGTTACCGAGGTCGACTTCGCCGAGCTGTCGGTCACCGACCCGTGCGACGATGCCCGGCGGAAGTTCGCTGGCATCGACGACCACCTTCTCGCGATCCTTGGCTTCGTCCAACCAGAGTGTCAAGAGGTCCGGCGTGACCTCGTCCCGGCTGCGGAGGCCGGCTGCCTCGATGACGAGTTTCTCGTGAGCGATGCTCAGCGCGATCCAATCCCGCTCGAAGGCCTCCTTCGACAGGTTCTTGCGCTCGAGGAAGCCGTCGAGATCCGTGCCTTGTGCTTCCAGCACCTGACTCAGCTCCTTCACGCTCTGCTCGATCTCCTCGTGTGTCGGCGCCAGTCCCTTCTCCTTCGCGGCCTTCGCGACGAGGGTTCGGTGCACGAGGTGCTCCAGCGCTTCCTGGCCACGCGGTCGGTAGCGCTCGCGCCGCACGAGTTCGAGGCCGACCTCCGTGTTCGAGACCTGACGGATCTCGCCATCGACCTTGAACGTCGCCGTGCAGCTCGGATCGAGTCCCTGGCCGACACATGTGGCGAGGAGCGCGAGCGAGCACGAGATCGTCACGAGGGGCTTCGGTGCCATGCGCGAAGCCTAGCAGTCTGCCCCCGGCCAGGACAAACCGTCATGCCCGCGGGCTGGCGACGGGCGCCGCGGGACTACCGACCAGGCTGCCCGGCGACGATCGGTTCCGGTGATTTCGCGAGCGGGATCCGCAACACGAAACACGCGCCCCGGTAGTCGCGGTCCTCGTAGTGGAGATTGCCGCCGTGGGCCTTGGCGATCCCGGCACTGAGCGGTAGGCCCAATCCGACGCCCTCGGGCTTGTCGGTCAACAGCGAGGGGGCCTGGCCGAACCGACCGAAGATCACGGTGCGTCGCTCGGGCGGAACGCCCGGCCCCTCGTCGAGGACCCGGAGCACCGCATGGCCGGCTTCGATATCGAGTTCCAGTTCGACACGGCTGCCTTCCGGAGAGAACTTGATCGCGTTCTCGATCAGGTTCGAGACGACGCGTTCGATCCGTCCGCGATCGCAACAGATGCGGATCCCGGGATGCACGAGGTCGGTCACGATCGAGATCCCGCGCTCGGCCGCGGCCGCGCTGCAGTCCTCGGCAGCGTCCATGATCATGTCGTGGAAGTCGTGGTTCGCCGTGTGGAGTTCGATCTCCTCGGCTTCCACGATCGCGAACTCGAGGATCGACTCGATCAGCTTCAGCAGTCGGCGGGATTCGCGGTCGATGATCTCGAGGAACTCCTCCCGCGCGTTCTGATCGCCGTCGCAGAAGTGCTGCAGGATCTCCACCGCGGCGAGGATGGACGTCAGCGGCGTCCGCATCTCGTGGCTGATGTTCGACAGGAACGCGTCCTTCGCGTAGTCGAGCGTGTGGAGTTGCTCACTGACCTTCTCGAGATTCGACGCCTGGAGCGCGGCGTCGTGCGCGAGTTCCTTGGCGTGGGCAGTCTCCGCGATGCGGGCCTGCTCCAGACGCTCGGCCATGATGTTGAAGCGCTTCGCGAGGACCACGAGATCACGGAATCCGTGTTCCGGCAGACGGACGCCGTAATCCTCTTGGCTGACGAGTCCCATCGCCCGACGGAGTTCGCGCAGCGGACCGAACAGGTGGTAGACGATTCGGTTGGTCGCCGCGGCGGCGACGATCGCGACGCCGATGCAGGTCGCGACCAGGACCGCGACCAGCGCGGGTGTCCCGAGACCGCCCGTACTGAGTACGACGCCGAGAGCCGCCATGGCGGCGGCGACATGCGCGACGATGGCGCTCGTCACGAGGACGATCCCGCTGCGCGACCGCGGACTGGGCGGTTCGTGGCTGCGAGTTCGCCCGGTTCGTCGCGCCGACATCGCGTTCCTACGCCGAGCCGGCGAACTCCGACTCCGTCGGTGCCACGATCTCGAACTCGGGATTGCCCGCGCGAATTCGGACGCGAATCGTCGCGTCCTCGAGCGACTCGGCGAGGATCATGTCAGTCAGCGGATCCTCGATGCGACGCTTGATCAGTCGCCGCAGTTCACGCGCTCCGTATTCTTCGGAGAACCCATCACGCGCGATCATGGTCTTGACGCCCGGCGAGAAGTCGACGCGGATTCCGTTCGAACCGAGAAGTTCGCCGACCTCGCGAAGCATTCGGTGCGCGATGCGGGTGCAGACCTTCACGTCGAGCGGGTTGAACACGACCACGTCGTCGATCCGGTTGATGAACTCGGGGCGGAAGTGCTCCTTCATCGCGTCGATGGTCGCTTCCTTGAGCTGGCCGTGTTCCATCGTCGGACCATTCGCTGCGCGGAAGCCCATCCGCGATCGGATCGCGTCGATCTTCTCGATGCCGAGGTTGCTCGTCAGGATCACGATCGTCTTGTCGAACGAGATCGTCTGACCCTTGCTGTCCGTGAGGACTCCTTCGTCGAGGAGTTGCAGCAGGAGGTTGTGGACCTTCGAGTGTGCCTTCTCGATCTCGTCGAACAGCACGATGCAGTGCTGCTTCTTCTTGATCGACTCCGTCAGGTATCCGCCTTCGCTGTGACCGATGTAGCCAGGCGGCGAGCCGATCAGCTTCGCATATTCGTGCGGCAGCGCGTACTCCGAGCAATCGATCCTGACGAGGCGACCCGGGTCGTCATAGAGCGTGCGCGACAGGGCCTTCGCGAGTTCGGTCTTGCCCGTGCCGGTGCGACCGACGAGCAGGAACGTGCCGATCGGTGATTGGGGACGCTTGAGGCCGACCGCCGACTTCTTGACCGCTCGAACCAAGCTCTCGATCGCCTGGTCCTGGCCGACGATCTGGGACTTCAGCGCCTTCTCGAGGCCGAGTACCTTGCGGAACAGTGCCGTGCGGTTGCCGTTGGCGTACGGAACGACGGCTTGGTCGGTCGCATGGTCGGCAGCCTTGTTCGGCAGACTGACCTGGTGGATCTCGAGGCTCGGGTTGACGTCGATGCAGATCTGGTAGAGCAGCTCTTCGACGACTTCGAGGTCGTAGTTCTCGTCGAGCCGATCGATCGCTGCGCGCACTTCGGTGCGATAGCCCGGTACGCAAGACTCGACGATCTTGCGGCGGTACGACGCCTTGTTGGTAATCTCGTGTCCGAGCAGTTCCGCGAGGACTTCTTCCGAACAACTCCGAACCCTGATGAACTCATCGATCAGGTCGAAGTACTTGATCACGATGCTGTCGTCCGCACTCATGCGTGTCATCCCTGGAACTACCGCTAGTCCGGGTGTTGTATCGGGACCGTTCGCTTGTCATCTTGAGGCTGCATGGACGCTCCGATGGGCGCATGAAATCCGAAGAAACAGTCAAGTTTCTCGCGCAGTTGGTTCACCGTGGATTGCTCGACGGTGCAGCCGCGCAGCGTGCGTTGGCGACACCGGATGCACGTGAGTACCTGATCGCGCATGGTGTTCTCACGGCCGCGCAGTGGGACGAATGGCTCGACACCAACGCGGGTACGCGACCGAAGCTCGCGCGCTACGAGTTGCTCGAAGAACTCGGCGAAGGTGGTGAGGCGCGGGTCTTCCGGGCTCGTGATCGCACGACCGACGAAGTCGTCGCGCTGAAGGTCCTCAAGTCCGAACTGTCGAATCGTCCGGCAGTCGTGCGGCGGTTCATCGCCGAGGCCAAGCTGCTGATCGACCTCGAGTGTCCGAACATCGTCAAGGGGAGGCGCGTCGCGCGGGAAGGCGATGTGTTCTTCTGCGCGATGGAACTGATCGACGGCGAGAGTCTGCAGGAGAGGTTGGACCACGACGGGCCGCTGTCGGAGGACGATGCGCTCGACGTCGTGCGTCAGGTGGCGAACGCGTTGGCCTACTTGCACGAGCGCAACTGCGTGCATCGCGACGTGAAGCCCGGAAACCTGATGCGTGACCGTGGCGGTCGCGTCGCACTCATCGATCTGGGATTCGCGATCCGCGGGGACGACGAGGTGGATTCCGAGACGACGGCGGGGACCGCACACTACGTCTCACCGGAGCAGGCGAGGGGGCATGGTGACCTCGACGTCAGGGCGGACATCTACTCGCTGGGTGCGACGCTGTACCACTTGCTGACGGGGTCGTTGCCGTTCTCCGGGGAGACGAGCGAGGAGATCGTCGCGAAGCAGGTGCTCGAGGCCTTGTCGGGCGAGGAGATTCGTTCGATGGACCTGTCGCCGCAGGCGCACTATCTCATCGAGAAGATGATGGCGAAGGACAAGGGCATCCGGTTCCAGGATCCGCGCGAGCTCGCGCGCGAGGTCGACGGGATCCTGCAGCAGCGCGCCTACGAGCGCAGCGTCGAGGCGAGTCGACCGAGACTGGGTACGCGGCGCGCGCGACCCAACTCCGGAGCGCGGCGGCGCAAGCGGCGATGAACGAGGCGCGAATCGAATTTCGTTGTCGTCGGTCGGGCAACTGCTGCTCGCGTCCCGGTGGGTTCGTGCGCGTGTCGGACGACGACGTCGACGCGATGTCTCGGCACCTCGGGCTCGAGCGGCGAGCATTTCGATCCCGCTTCGTCGACGGCGATCGATTGAAGTCCGGTCTCGGCAGCCGTTGTGTGCTGCTCGAAGACGGTTCGGCAGCCAGTTGCTCGGTCTACCCCGTTCGGCCGGAGAAGTGTCGGACGTGGCCGTTCTGGCCGGAAGTGCTCCGAGACGAGCGATCGCTCGCCGAGGCAAGTCGCGTGTGTCCTGGAATCGAGGTGCTCGAGTGGCCCGCGTCCTGATCCTGTTGTTCGTGGCCGGGGGGCTCGGGACCCTGGTTCGATTCGGTGTGATCCGTGCGTTCGCGACGCCCGCGCCGGCAGTCTTCCCGTGGGGTACCGTCGCCGTGAACTGTGCGGGTAGCCTGCTGTGTGGTCTGGTCTACGGGCTCGCGACGGCGCTCGACTGGGCGCCCGAGTGGCGCACGACCATTCTGGTCGGGTTCCTCGGTGCGTTGACGACGTTCTCGACGCTCACGCTCGAGTCTGTGTTGCTCGCGCAGGGTGACCGGTTGGTCGCCGCGTTCGCGAACCTGATCGTGTCGGTCGCCGCGGGACTCGTTTGCTTGTGGGCCGGCTTGACGTTCGCGCGCGCGTTCGTCGGCGGCGACTGAGGTTCGGGTTTCCGCAGGTCATGCGTTCCGGTTAGCGTCGGCCGGTGATGAAACGCCTCGCCCTGCACTGGTGGATCCTGATCGCGATGGGCTTCGGCGTCGTGGCGGGGATCGTCTCGGCCCAGACCGGCACCACCGGCTTCGTCCTGACGTGGGTCGACCCGGTCGGAGAGATCTTCCTCAACTTGCTGAAGATGATCGCCGTGCCGCTCGTGCTGTTCAGTCTCGTCGCCGGCGTGGCGAGCCTGAACGACACGTCGAAGATGGGTCGGATCGGTGGCAAGACGATCGCGCTCTATCTCGGCACGACCGCGGTCGCGATCACGATCGGGCTGATCGTCGTCAATCTGATCGACCCGGGCGGCGACATGAGTCCGGAGACCGTCGAGCGCTTGCGTGCGGCGTTCCAGGAGGAGGCCAATCAGCGTGTGGAGGCCGCGCGGCAGGTCAGCATCGTGGATCAGATCGTGGGGATCGTGCCGACGAACCCGTTCTGGGCGCTGGCCGAGACCAAGATGCTGCAAGTGGTTTTCTTCGCCCTGATGCTCGGCGTCGCGCTGACTCGATTGCGCAACAAGAAGGATACGGCGCACATCGTGACCGTGTTCGAACTGCTGTCGGACGCGATCATCGAGATCGTTCACCTCATCATGAAGATCGCGCCGATCGGCGTGTTCGCGATGATGGCGTCGGTCATCGCCGATCTGGGCGAGGACCCGGACAAGATGCGCGACCTACTGGGGGCGCTCGTCTGGTACATGCTCGCGGTGATCATCGCGATCATCATCCACGCGACGTTGGTCTATGGCGTCCTGATCGGGTGGCTCTCGAAAGTCCCCATCGGTCGCTTCGTTCGCGCGATGGTGCCCGCGCAGCTTCTCGCGTTCAGTTCGAGTTCGTCCGCGGCGACACTACCTGTGACCATCGACTGCGTCGAGAAAGAGGTCGGCGTCGACGAGGAGGTCTCCAGCTTCGTGTTGCCGCTCGGTGCCACGATCAACATGGACGGCACCGGTCTCTATCAGGGCGTCGCGGCGGTCTTCATCGCGACTGTCTACGGCATGGAGTTGGATCTGTGGCAACAGGTGCAGATCGTCTTGACCGCATCGCTGGCATCGATCGGGACCGCGGCCGTGCCCGGCGTCGGTATCGTCATGTTGACGATCGTCCTCGATCAGATCGGCGTCCCGCAGGACGGGATTCTCCTGATCCTCGGCGTCGACCGTCCGCTCGACATGTGTCGCACTGTGCTCAACGTCACGGGCGACGCGACGGTCGCAACGGTCGTCGCGTCGAGCGAAGGTCTGATTCACGCTCCGCCGGGGCAGAGCTGAGTCGCCGGTTCAGCCGGCGAAGAAGTAGAGCGAACCGAAGATGGCGCCGACGATCGCCAAGCTGACGGCGAGCCGACTCATGCGATCGGTCCAAGAGCTGCGTTCGTGACGGTCGTGCAGGCGGGCGTGGCGGGCCGCGAGCGATTCCTGCTTCGGCATGGCTGGGGCGGTCATGTGTGCGTTTCCTCCGTATTCCAGAATTGGCTTGGCGCAGTGACGATCGCGACGACGATTTATTCGCGTCCGAGTTCCTGACCAGGCACTGTCGAGTAGCCATGAAGACGACCGGAACCGTCGGGATGTTCCTCTTTGCCGCGTTAACGTTTGCGGCGTGCGGGAACCAAGATCCGTCAATCGTGCAAGTTCGTGGGCTCGCGATGGGGACGACCTACTCCATCAAGTATGTCGAGCGAGGCGACGCGGCTTCTGCGACCGTGAGCGGCGCGATCCAAAAATCGCTCGACGACGTCGATCGACTGTTCAGTCGCTACCGTCCGGATAGCGTCGTCTCCGAGTTCAACGCTTCGCAGGGGACGGTCGAGGTCGGGCGGGAATTCTGCCGGGTCCTCAAGGACGCGCTCCAGGTGGCGGCGGCCACCGATGGTGCGTTCGATCCGACCGTGCTGCCGTTGTTCCTCCTGTATCCGTTCGGCGACGTCGTCGATCGATCTCGGATGCCCGACGACGAGGCGATCCGCCGCGCGCTCGAGTCGGTTGGATTCGGGAAGCTCGAGGTAGGGGACACGACGGTCCGCAAGCGCGTCCCGGGCGTCATGGTCGACCCGAACGCGTTCGCGAAGGGGTATGGGGTCGACCGTGTTGCCAGTGCACTCCGAGAATCCGGTCATGCCGACTTCATGGTCGAGATCGGTGGTGAGGTGCGCTGTGCGGGGCGCAAACCGGATGGGTCGCCGTGGCGGATCGGGATCGAGGGGCCGGGCCCGGACGGTGGCGTCGCCGCCGTCGAGACCGTCGAACTCGTCGATTGTGCGATCGCGACGAGCGGCGATTACCGCAACTTCGTCGAGGCCGATGGCCAGCGCGTGCACCACGTGCTCGATCCGCGAACCGGACGGAACCGTGCCCGACGGGTCATCACCGCGACCGTTCGGGCCGAGGATTGCGCGTTCGCGGATGCCGTGGCGACCGCCCTCATGATCACCGGTCCGGACGGCATCGGACTCGTCAGGGCCGCGTTTCCGCAGCGGCACATCGCGGTGCTGATGTTCGTCATCGGCCCGGACGGGGCGGCTGAGCGCGTGGAGTCGGGCTGGCAGGGTTAAAAAAAGAACCCGGAGGAGCTGGCGACTCCTCCGGGTGTTCCCTGCCACAGGGCCTAGATGCCCATTGCATTTCTTTCCACCGCGAGAAGGGAATGCAGGTTGCGTGCCAACGGCCCGGAGAAAACTCCGGATTTCGATTCAACCAGCTTGAGCGTAAGGGGTTGCGTCGTTCGGAGGCCGATTGCGTGCGACGTGAGTCGACTCTTCGACCGACGTCGTTCGGCGGCGGACCGACGGCTGACCGTCGGGATCCCGACGACTCACCGTCGATCTTCGGCTCGCTTGGCCTCTTCCCAGAGCCGTTCCATCTCGTCGAGGCTCGCCTCGCGCAGTCGCTCGCCTAAATTCGCCTCCACGTATTCGAAGCGTTCGATGAAGCGGTGGTTCGTCGCGCGCAGGGCCGACTCCGGGTCGACGCCGTGGCGTCGGGCGATGTTCGTGATCGCGAACAGTACGTCGCCGAGTTCGGACTCGATCGCGGCACGGTCGCCGCTCGCGAGTGCGGCGTCGAGTTCGGCCAGCTCCTCGTCGACCTTCTCGCGGGGGCCGTCCGCGTCGGGCCAGTCGAACCCGACGCGTGCAGCCTTCTCTCCGAGTCGCGCAGCCTTCAGCAGCGAAGGCAGGTCGACGGGTAGTCCGCTGAGCACTCCCTGCTTCTTGGTCGGGCGGGCGGATCGCTCGGCGATTTTGATCTTCTCCCAGTTGGCGAGCACGACCTCGGCGTTGTCCGCGTCGACGTCACCGAACACGTGAGGGTGACGTCGCACGAGCTTGTCGGTGATGTGCCGAGCGACGTCCGCCGTGTCGAAGCGATTCGATTCGGCCGCGATTCGGGCGATCATCAACACGTTCATCAGCACGTCCCCGAGTTCCTCGCACGTGTCCGCCGCGTCACCCGAACGAATCGCCTCGACGGCTTCGTACGTCTCCTCCAGGAGGTGCGGCGCCATCGACGCTTCGGTCTGTTCGCGGTCCCAGGGGCAGCCGCCCGGCCCGCGCAACCGGTCGATGACTTCGAGTAGCGCTCGCAGCGCTTCGATTCCGGATTCGATCTCGGTGTTCACGAACTCACGATAGCGAGTGCGCCCGGCTCGCGCTCGTGGCTACGATGCGGCGGGTCATGACGTCGCATCGCAAGCGCAAGCGTGAGGCCAAGCACCGGGGGATGTCGGTGCCGGAACTCGAACTTTGCGAGTTGCTCGAGGAAGTGCTCGATCGCGTGCGATGGCTGCAGATCCTCGGCTATTCGAACCAGTTCCTGCTCGACCGATACGTGAAGGTGCCGGACGCGGAGCGCGACAAGGTGCTCGAGGCGGCCGTGCGCGCGGTCGACAAGGACACGGACCTGGAGGATTGGCACGAGCGACTCGCGCGCGTCAAGCGCGACGTCGCCCGCGTCCGCCCAGCCATACGTCGCGCGCGCAAGGACATGACGCACGGCCTCACGCCGCCGGACCCTCCAGGATCGCGGAGTGTGGATGCCGACCGCGGGTGAGGTTGGCGCGACATGTCCGATCTCGGCGTGTGTGATCGCGTTCGAGGAGGAGGATCGAATCGAGGACTGCGTCCGGTCCCTCGAGTTCTGTGACGAGATTCTCGTCATCGACAGCGGGAGCCGAGACCGCACGCGGGAACTCGCCGCGGCCGCCGGTGCCGACGTTCGGGTGAACGCACCGTTCCCAGGGCACCGCGAGCAGAAGCAACTCGCGGTCGACGCGGCGCGGCACGATTGGGTCCTCTGTCTCGATGCCGACGAGCGCGTGACCGAGGAGTTGCGGGACGAGATCCTCCGCTTGCGCGAGCGTGATGTCGGCGCCGATGCGTACGAGATGTCGCGGCGCAATCACTACCTCGGACGAGTCGTGCGGCGAGGCCTGTTCTGGCCGGATCGGAAGGTGCGGTTGTTCGACCGACGTCGAGCCCGGTGGGGCGGGACCAACCCGCACGACCGCGTGGAACTCGGGCCTGGTGCAAGACTGGGTCGGCTCGAGGGCGCGATCGAGCATCTCAGCTACCGCGATCTCCGTCACCACCTGCGCACGATCGACTCGTTCACGCGAATCTCGGCTCAGGCGCTCCGCGATGAAGGCCGCCGCGGTAGCGTGCTGGACCTACTGATCCGGCCGCCGTCGGTGTTCGTCAAGAGTCTCGTCCTCAAGCGCGGATTCCTCGACGGTTGGCGCGGATTCTTGATTGCGGCGATGGCCTTCTACTACGACTGGCTGAAGTACTGGCGACTGCTGCGACTCGACTAGTCAGCCGTTCCGATCTCGTGCGCATCCTCCATCTGTTCGCGAACTTCAAGTGGACCGGTCCCGCGGACCCGGCGATCCGATGTGCGAGTTGGCTGCGCCGGATCGGCTGCGACGTCGTGTTCGCGCAAGCTGACTGGACGCTGCCGCAAGCCGAGCATCGCATGGCGATGGAGTTGCGTCGAGCGCACATGCCGGTCATCGCCGGACTCGAGCTTCGCAAGCACTTCGGGGCGGCCTCGTTGCTGCGCGATGCGAAACGGCTTCGCGCGCGCCTCGATCGCGGCGAGTTCGACGTGCTCCATGCACACCTGTTGGCCGATCACCTGATCGCTGCGCTCGCGAAGCGCCGCGCCGCGCACCGGCCCGTAGTCGTGCGCTCGCTGTACGAACCGGAACCACCATCGCGCCTGAGTTGGCGGAACCGAGTCGCCCTTCGCTACACGGACGGGGTCGTGGTGCCGACGCACTCGGTGGAGATCGAGATGCGGCGGCGCTTCGGCCTCGAGTCGGGTCGCGTGCTCTATCAGGATCCACCGATCGATTCCGCGCGGCGGCTAGTCGACGGCGATCTTCGGGGTCAATGGGGCGTGGGGTACGAGGACTTCCTCGTCGGGATCACCGCGCGCATCCAGCCACACCGGCGGTTCGACTTGCTCTGGCAGACATTGCGCGCCGTCGTCGACCGACGGCCGAACACACGACTCGTCCTTCTCGGTCGCGGCAACGAGGACGACACCCGACGCCTCGTTCGCGAGCCGATCGCTCGTCTCGGACTC